>JBLHXM010000165.1:0-3085 GCA_047630395.1 Dokdonia sp. | reverse complement strand
TGTTTTAATCTATATAGCCCATCTTTCGCATCCAATCATCATTATACATCTTTCCAACATACCGACTTCCGTGATCGTGAAAAAGCACTACGACCACATCGTCTTTAGTAAAATGTTCCTTTAACTGGTGCACCCCTTTCATAGCAGCACCTGCGCTATTTCCTAGAAACATTCCTTCCTCTTTAGAGAGCTTTTGTGTCCAAACAGCAGCGTCTTTATCGGTTACTTTTGTGAAGCCGTCGATGATGCTAAAATCAACATTTTCTGGCAGAATATCTTCTCCGATACCTTCCGTCACATAGGGATATATTTCTTTTTCATCAAAGATTCCAGTTTCGTGGTATTTTTTAAAAACACTTCCGTAGGTATCAATCCCCCAAATTTTTATCTTGGGATTTTGTTCTTTTAAATATTTTCCCACACCACTTATGGTCCCTCCAGTTCCAACACCTACTACAAAATGTGTTATTTTTCCATCAGTTTGCTTCCAAATTTCAGGTCCTGTACTTTGATAATGCGCTTTTGCATTGCTGGGATTGTCATATTGATTTACATACCAACTATTAGGGGTTTCCTCAGCTAGCCTTTTTGACGTACTGTAATAAGAACGAGGATCATTTGGAGCTACATCTGTTGGGCATACGACAACTTCGCTTCCCACCGCACGCAGAATATCCATTTTTTCCTTGCTTTGTTTGTCGCTTAACACGCAGATCATTTTATATCCTTTTACAATGGCAGCAAGTGCCAAACCCATTCCTGTATTACCACTGGTACCTTCAATAATAGTCCCTCCGGGTTGCAGGCGACCATCTGCTTCAGCATCCTCAATCATCACAAGCGCCATGCGATCCTTCGTCGAATTTCCCGGGTTGAAAGTTTCGTACTTAGCGAGCACTAATGCCGGAATTCCCTCCGCAAGTTTATTAACTTTTACCAAGGGTGTATTGCCTATTGTTCCTAATATATTTTCAGCGTATTCCATATCTTTATTTGAAGCTGCAAAAATACTGTTTGCAATTGTGCTTCACAACCTTTTAATAGAATTGCTTTATCTCAAAAAGAAGTTATTCATAAGTAATTTTTATGTATTTCATTAAAAACATAAATAAAAATATATGATTCGATTTTATAATATTTGCATCAAAATAAAAATCATGCTTATGATACAAAAAATGTCACAACCCAAAATGAGTCCCACCAATGCAAAGAAACCAGTAAAAATAGCCGTAGGTTATGGAGACGGTATTGGTCCAGAAATCATGAAAGCCACTTTAAAAATCTTAAAAGAAGCTGGAGCTAATATCGAAACTGAAACCATACACTTAGGAGAAAAGATTTACTTAGCAGGAAATACTGCGGGTATTGAAGAAGCTGCTTGGAAAACTATTGATGACACAAAAATCATATTGAAGGCCCCCATTACCACGCCTCAAGGAAAAGGGTACAAAAGCCTGAATGTAACTTTAAGAAAATCCCTTGGACTTTTTGCGAATGTACGCCCAGTAATGGCACTTCATCCATACGTAAAGACACATTTTCCTGAAATGGATGTTGTGATTATAAGAGAAAACGAAGAGGATCTGTATGCCGGCATAGAACATCAACAAACCCAAGATGTGGTGCAGTGCCTCAAACTAATAACGCGTCCTGGTTGCGAAAAAATTGTGCGCTACGCATTTGAATATGCAAAAGCATACGGTAGAAAAAAAGTAACTTGTATGGTCAAGGACAATATAATGAAATTGACTGACGGTCTTTTTCACCAAGTTTTTGATGAGATTGCAGTAGAATACCCAACCATAGAAAGTAATACAGAGATTATCGATATTGCATCAGCAAGACTTGCGGCTCATCCAGAACGCTACGATGTAGTAGTAACCTCTAATCTTTACGGAGATATAATTTCAGATATTGCAGCAGAAATAGCGGGTTCAGTGGGACTGGCAGGTTCTGCAAATATTGGAACAAACGTTTCTATGTTTGAAGCAATTCATGGCAGCGCGCCAGATATATCAGGAAAAGGAATAGCAAATCCTTCAGGCCTGATCAACGCAGCTATAATGATGTTAGCACATATTGGACAAAGAGACATTGCAGATACTATTAAAAATGCAATGTTAGTAACACTAGAACAGGGATACCATACAGCAGACATCTATCAAGAAGGAGTAAGTAAAGAACAAGCAAGTACGCAAGGTTTTGCAGATAAACTAATTGAAAATTTAGGTAAATTACCAAAAGAACTTAAGATAAGTAAACTATCGGAAGGTACCGGAGAAATTATAATTCCTGAGTATGTAAGAAAACAAGAAAAACAAGTGCTCGTAGGTGTTGATGCTTTTATCAATTGGCAAGGAACAGATCCTAATATAGTAGGTAAAAAATTAGACACCATAAATTCCTTCAAGCTTAAACTTAAAATGATTACTAATCGCGGCGTTAAAGTGTATCCGGCTGGACGCAAAGAAACCTATTGTACAGACCATTGGAGATGCAGATTTGTTGCTATGGACGCTAAGATTAAGGAAAAAACACCTGTTTATGAAGCAGTAGAATATGAGCAGATTATTGCCTTACTTTCAACGTTAAACCAAGAGGGGTTCGAAGTTATTAAAACTGAAAATTTATACGAGTTTGACGGTCGCAGAGGTTTCTCGCTAGGTCAAGGGGAATAAAAAGAGTAAAATCAAATTGAAAAACCCACGATGTCGTGGGTTTTTTTTATATTAGCAAATGATGAGAACAACGATTTTGATGGTATGCCTTGGTAATATATGTAGATCGCCTTTAGCGGAAGGTATTCTATCGTCTATGCTAGATTCAGATAGCTATGAAGTAAGTTCAGCAGGAACTGGAAACTGGCATGTAGGAGATGCTCCTGATCCTAGAAGT
Source organism: Dokdonia sp. (assembly GCA_047630395.1). GTDB lineage: Bacteria > Bacteroidota > Bacteroidia > Flavobacteriales > Flavobacteriaceae > Dokdonia. Next base: position 190 of record JBLHXM010000165.1, on the reverse strand, counting down.
ATTGAAGTTGCGAGAAAAAATGGAATCGATATATCACATCAAAAAGGAATTCATTTTTCACCATATCATTTCGAATTATATGATTACATTTTTGTTATGGATACCGCGAACTATAGAGACGTTATAAAACTTGCGAAAAATGATGCAGAAAAACAAAAAGTACAGCCAATACTAGACGGATTATTTGTAG
>JBLHXM010000164.1:0-3160 GCA_047630395.1 Dokdonia sp. | reverse complement strand
CCGGCAATTAAATCAATATACCGCTTGACATCATCCACTTCAAAAAAATGTCTTGCAACATCTAACATCGCCCCTCTATAGGCAAACTCAGGATAATCTTCTACAATGCAGCCAGGAACACCAATAATGGTCATTGGGGTTGTTTTTTCATCAAACAGGCTGTCCGGAAGTAATTGTAGTATCGTCTGAACCCCTCTCTCCAAGCCAGCACCAGATTTTGCTGTTAGCGTTAATTGCTGCTGATTAATTACTAATGTATATCCTTCTTCGTTTGCGACACCGTCATATTCCTTATCCAAGAGGATATAGATTCCTGAATTATTTCGATTATGTGATTGCGGTTCTATGGGCAAAAAAAAAGACATTCCTTTCTTTAGGTAAGACTGTAGGTACTCTGCTGTATTATATGCATCCGCATCCTCCGTGACATAGAGCTTTGTTTTTTCATAAATAACGAAAGTCTCTTCATTAGGCGTCAGCTTTCGCGGAAGCGGAATCAACACCCGTTCATCCATGCTAACATCTAATAAAGGAGGGGCTTCTTCACAAGAAACCAAAATGCAGATGCAAAGTAATACTCCCAAAAATGTTAACTGACGTGCCGACTTGATCATACTGTACGTTCTAAATGTTTCAGAGCGACTGCTCTTAAAATTGATAATAACCACATTTCAGATAGGCTCCTTCTGGAAAACCAATGGGATGATCACTATCATGAAAGGTCTTGTCTAAGATACGAAAAGACCTACCCGACTCAAGCAATACGCTTTCCGAAATGTGAAAAAAGCTCTCAGCGTCTACTCTTGAAGAACAAGAAGCAAGTACTAAAACACCTTTGGACTTCACCAATTTCACACCTAAAGCTGCCAATCTGTTGTAGCTATTCTTTGCAGAACTCACTTCCTTGGCACTTTTAGCAAAACTAGGAGGATCAATCACCACGATATCAAACTTTTTGCCTTCATCTATAAGTGTTTGTAAACCAATAAAAGCATCTGCTGCTATCGTTTTATGTTTTCCTTTATGTGGATTCAAACGGCCATTATTAAGAGCCATTTGCAAGGCCTGCGCACTAATGTCTAGACTCACTACTTCTGCAGCGCCTCCAGCTAAGGCATGTACAGAAAATCCACCTGCATAGCTAAAAACGTCGAGTACTGATTTCCCTTTAGACAATTTTCCCACAAGACGTCTATTTTCTCGATGATCTAAAAAATAACCGGTCTTATGTCCGTGTATCACATTGGCCGAAAATCGAATGCCATGTTCGCTAAACAGCACTACCTCATTCTTTAATTCTCCAAACAGTACTTGCCCGTCTTTTAGTCCATAAGGTGTGCTCTTTTGCAATCCACGACTCAATCGAAGTACTAGTGTCTTGGCTTGAGAGGTTGCAATCAACAATGGAAAAATCAAGTGGAGATAGGGATACCATATCGCCGAATAAATTTTTACGACAAGAACATCGGCATACACATCTGCAATGAAACCGGGAAAACCGTCGTTCTCTCCGAAAATTAGCCGATAACTATTGGTGTCCGTCTTTAATAAGGTTCTGCGTTTGGAAAAGGCTTCATCAATTTTTTGTTCAAAAAAAGAAGTATCTGGCTTCGCTGGTTTACTACTAATTACCTTGATACGAATGGGAGATGCTGGGTCATATAAACCTACAGCAAAAACTGCATCTTTTCGTTGGTCAAAAAGGATAGCGATATCTCCTGCCCTTCCCTCTTTATTGAGTTTGACAATACTATCGGTAAAGATCCAAGGATGTCCCTGTTTTACTAATTTCTCGGCATTTGCTTTGAGTTTAACAGCAAGCCTGTTTGGGGTAATATTGGGTAATTTTAGCATACCGGGGAAGATACTTTTTTTTAAGCTTGCGTAAAGCTATGCAATGATAAGTTTTGAACGATGAGAAATTGAATTTAGAAAAAGGATTCAATCAATATTATATTGTATTTTAAAAACATGAAAAAATCGATTGTTTTATTTGTCGTATGTGTTTCCTTTCTGCTAGTGTCTCTTCAGGAGAAGAAAGAAAACCGCCTAGTCAATGTAGCGCAGTATGATAGTGAGTTTGCCTATGATGTGCGGTATGCTACTGTTAATAATTTTCTAAAACAACAGGTGTATGATTGTGTGCAATGCCTCCTTATTCCTGAAGTTGCAACTGCGCTTGTAGATGCCAATAACTATTTCTGTGATCTAGGTTATAAAATCAAATTATATGACTGCTATCGTCCGTTGTCCGTGCAAAAGAAGATGTGGGAGATCTATCCAAACCCTTCTTATGTAGGAAATCCTTACGGTAGTGGTTCCATTCACAATCGCGGAGCGGCTATTGATATGACGATCGTACGACTAAATAACGATACCTTAGATATGGGAAGTGACTATGATCATTTTGGTAAAGAAGCCCACATTGATTTTGTACACAATGATACCGTCAAAGAAAATCGAAAAATACTATGGGAAGGGATGAAAAAATTTGGCTTTGCTCCTATCCGCACCGAATGGTGGCATTTTAATTTTGAAGCTGAAAATTATGGGCTTAAAGTAATGGATGTTGACTTTGTATGTGAATGATTCTTTCGCTTTTGCGAAAATTTCCAAAACGTTAATAAATATTTTAATGATAATTAGAACGCCTTTGTTTAGTCCTGATTCTAAACAACAAATCCCAAATTTTTACATTTAGGATTTGCTCTTTACTCTATATGCTATTGCTCCACTATCGTTTGAGTGCAAAATGGCCTGTAAAGGTCCTTTGGGATCCTTCATTGACTCCATCGGGTTCTGTAAACTCTACTCTGAACCAGTAGTCATTAGAGGGTACGGGTTGTCCATTATAGGTTCCATTCCATCCAGGTCCTTTTGGACTGAGTTGCTTGAGTAGTTTTCCATAACGATCAAAGATAAAAATCTTCGCATTGAGATTGGGTGCGCTTCCCAGTCCGAGAATGTTCCAAGTATCATGGAATCCATCTTGATTAGGTGTAAAGAAACGTGGGTAGTCAATAATACCAACCTGCACTGGAGTCGCCTCACAATTTCCATCAACACGACGGCCGTACACGATATGATCTCCTGGGCGCACATTGGTAAATGTGAGTGCACTTTGGAAGGCTCCATCATCAATAGCAAATTCATAGTCGGC
>JBLHXM010000163.1:0-3249 GCA_047630395.1 Dokdonia sp. | reverse complement strand
GTTGGTGTATTTGCAACAGAATGATTGCCATTTTCTATTTCAAAAAGTACTTTTTGAGTTTCGTCTGGAGTATTGGCGTAATGCACATTTGCATGTATCGCGGGAGGTGCGGTCGGATCAAATTGACCACTAAAAATTAAAACGGGAGTGCTGTGATTGAGCGTTGCGCCAATCTCTAACCAAGGACATAATGCTACCACAGCTTTTATAGATGGATCTTGTACTGCTGCAAGCTGAGCACCTCCACCGCCCATGGACCAACCACTTACGGCAAACTTATTGACATCAATGTCACCTTCTAGTGGAGAATTATTTCGCGTATTTTCTTGACGCAGTGTTTCTAAAGCATCCAATAAAGCAGCGGCTCTAGCATTTGTTTCATCGAGTAGTGAGTTTGTTCCAATATTGATTACAATAATACCATGAGAAGCATAAAAAGGACCCCACTCTTCAACATCTTCAGGATCTGAGAAAAAACCAGTGATCAGGGCAACGCTTGCAAAAGGTGGTGTTGCATTTGTTGGGTAATAAATGGTGGCGCCATTATAATCAGGGCCATTTCGTATACCGTCACTTTCGTCCAGCGTTGCGACGTCGTAAGGACCTGGGTTTGTAATGCTGTCTACAGTTATGTCATCACATTGTGCAAAAACAACTGCAGGGAATAAGCAAATCAATAGTAGGATAGATGCTCTGGTGTATAGTTTTTTCATAATAAGGTATTGTGTAAAGAATCAATTCGATTCTAGTTCTTTTTTATAGCTTCTTCCTTGCTCTTTTTTACATGCTTCAATACCAAGAAATTCTGAGCATTGGGAGTGAAGCCTGAAATGTTCTTTCGCGTAAAGCGAACAATTTCATCATAATATAATGGAATAATGGGGGCTTTGGAAATAATCATCGAGTCCATTTGAGTATACAGAAGTTTTCGCTGGCCAATGTCCGTCATAGATAAACTATGCTCGTATATGCTATCAAAGGCTGCGCTTTTGAAATGCGTATAGTTAGGACCATTGGGTGTAAAGTTCTTACTGTAAAATAAACTCAGATAGTTTTCAGCATCGGGGTAATCGGCGATCCAGCTTGCGCGAAAAGCGTCTAATTCTCCGCTACTTTTCATTTGCCGAAGCGTAGAAGGCGGCATGACTTCTATCTTTACTTGGAGCCCTGACTTCTCCAGTTCGCGTTGGATATACTCACAAATATCTAGATATTGACTATTGGTCCCAATGGTTAATTGAGGGTTCTGATCCCCAGTCTCTTTCTTATATTGACGTATGAGTTTACGCGCCATCACCGGTTTGTAACTATAGCCTTCTATGTTGTCAAAGCCTGGTAGGCCTTTCGGGATAAACCCGTGTATCGCAGGTTCGCCCACACCGTTACGCAAGTAGGTGATCATCTTGTGGCGATCAAAACCATAGTTGACCGCTTTTCGCAACACCTCCGACTGTACCTCTGGCGTTTCACTTCCTAAGAAAAATCCTATATATTCTGTGTTGAGGTGCGGACTCTTAACAAGATTAACGGAGGCTTGATACTTTTCGCGCAAGCGGCCAGAAGCAGTGAGTAACTCATCTTTATAAGAAGGATCTAGACTGTTTAAGAAGTCAATATTTCCTTGTGCAAATTGTAGAAATTCACTTTGCTTGTCGGGTAAAAATGTTATGGCTACCGCTTCTAGATAAGGAAGTTGCACTCCCTGATCATCGACTTCGTAATACTGTTCGTTTTTTCGAAAGACAAGTTTTACACCTTCTTCCCAACGCTTGAATTTAAAGGGTCCCGTTCCTATGGGGTGCGACCGAAAATCATTGCCATAGTGACGGACGATTTCCTCAGGAACCACAGAACAATAGCGCATGCTTAACAAGCCTAAAAACGCTGGAAAAGGTTGTTTGAGTTGGATCACAAAGGTGCTGTCATTGGTCGCCTGGTAATGCTCCACATTGCCGAGGACCCAACTTCCTGGAGAGGCTACTTTAGGGTCTGTAAGGCGATCAAAAGAATAGGTAAAATCCTTGGCCACGACATAGCGACTACTGTCTGCTGTTTTGAATTGCCCGTGCTTATGAAAGCGAACATCTTTTCGAAGATTAAAAGAATAGGTCAATGCATCTTCTGAGACGGTCCATGAGGCTGCAATATCAGGCATTACATCCAAGTTGTCGTCTAGTTGAACTAACCCGTTAAATAGTTGGTTAACAGGCCAAATGATAGAAGGGTTTCTGGCAAAAGCAGGATCTAACGTAGAGATTTGATATTGCTCATTATATCGAAATACGAGGTGGTCTTTGTTTTCTTTTTCGAGCGAATTACAGCTTTCTGTAAAACAGAGAACGACTAGGAGTGGTAAGAGGATTCGAAATACGTAGGGAACTTTTTTCAATTTTAGTAAGCCAATAATTGTGAGTATCTTTGCACACCTTTTTTGAAAGGGATATACACAAAGATAAGTAATGCATTCTAGAAAAAAAGTAGCCTTTTATACCTTGGGTTGTAAACTCAATTTTTCCGAAACTTCGACGATTGCTCGTAGTTTTACGGAGGAAGGTTTTGATCGTGTGGATTTTTCAGAAGCTGCAGATATTTATGTGATCAATACCTGCAGTGTGACGGAGAACGCCGATAAACGTTTTAAGTCCATAGTAAAGCAGTCACAGAAAGCAAATGAAGATGCGATTGTGATCGGTGTGGGCTGTTATGCCCAACTTAAACCAGAAGAACTCGCTGCGGTAGATGGTGTTGATTTGGTATTGGGTGCTACGGAGAAATTCAACGTCACCAGTTATATCAATGATTTGCTAGAGAATCCAGCACGTGGAGAAGCGACTGGCCAAGTTCATGCCTGTGAGATTGAAGATGCTGATTTCTATGTAGGTTCCTATTCGATTGGAGACAGAACGCGTGCTTTTTTGAAAGTACAGGACGGCTGTGATTATAAATGTACCTATTGTACGATTCCACTGGCGAGAGGTATTTCGCGCAGTGATACCTTAGGTAATGTGATCAAGAATGCCACTGAAATAGCGCGTCAAGATATCAAGGAAATTGTTTTGACAGGAGTGAATATTGGTGATTACGGAAAAGGAGAATTTGGCAATAAAAAGCACGAGCATACTTTTCTTGAATTAGTCACCGAACTTGATAAAGTGCCAGGTATTGAGCGCTTGCGCATCTCTTCTATAGAGCCTAATCTACTAAAAAATGAGACCATTGATGTGGTTGCGCAATCAAGAACCTTTGTTC
>JBLHXM010000162.1:0-3391 GCA_047630395.1 Dokdonia sp. | reverse complement strand
AATAATTCTATCAAAGAATTCATTTGAATCTTTGATACTTCTTTAGCATCGCTCATCGCATACAGCACAAAATCGTCTATCAATACTAACGGAATCTGCATGGTTTTGATATATACCGTATCCGAAAATCGCAGTCGTTGCCGATCTACTTCGGCTTGAAAATTAGCGATGGCTATGCGTTTTTTCAATTGCTTCGTTTTTCCAGAGAGCCCGTTAATGACGCCTAATAAAGGAATATCAAATCGCGCATTATATCGTCCCACCTGATCGGGACCTCGTGTTGAAGCGGTGTAGAGCTTTCGCTCTTCCGCTGTTCTTTGTGGCGCTGTGTTTTGAGGAAGATTGCCCCTCTTTGCATCATATATACTATTCGTATCAAAAGGGAGGATATCGGCGCTCAAATTACCCGTCAATTCACTATTGCTCAACTGTACTTCGCCTAGTTCTGTGATTTTTGGCACTAAATAAAAGGCGGTGTTCCCTCTTGCTATCATTTTCGCGGACACAACAAATTGAAAGGTCTCGTATTGGACAGCGCTCAGATGAATGGTATCCTGCAGGCGTGCTTCGATTTTAAATTGCCCTTGATTATTTGTGATTGCGCCCACTTTTAAACTCAGATTGACCACAGATACGTTTGCTCTTTCTATGGTATCATTCAATATCTTTCCGCGTAAAACAATCGTCCGTTCTGTTTGGGCCGTAGCAAGACCAGATATCAAAACAAGTGCAAAATACAATATGCGGTTTTTCATTGCTTCGTCTCCTTAATCTTTTCTGGAAGCACACCTTCTCCTTGTTTTAAAGCGATATACGAATCAACTTTCGTCGCAAAATAATCCCACAACTCGAACTTATCTTTAAGATTTATAGTTGCTGCAACGGCCTTATCTTCAAGAGCATAGAATACAAAGTCTTCAATAAGTGATACCGGTATTTTTAAATTCCTCACAAACATACTATCTGAAAACTGCTCTCTAGTTCTCTCTACCTTTATTTGAAATCGTGCAATTTCAAGCTGCCTTTTATACTTTTTAGTAGTACCATTAATTAAATTAATCAAGGCCCCAAATCCTCCAGCACCACCAGTCACTCCATAAAACCTTCGCTCTTCAGATGTACGCACCGGTGCCGACTTCCCCGGAATTCCAAAATCACTGGGTCGATATTCTTTTTGAAGTGCTAAGGAGCCAACATCTTTCCTTAAATCTCCTGAAAGATTGATATTAGACAGCACTACTTCGTCCAATTCGGTAATCTTAGGCACTAAATAGAAGGCAACATATCGTTCACTCACCATTTTATTTGTGACCATAAATTGCTTGGATTCATATTGTACAGCACTAATATGTAGGGTATCATGGAGGCGCGCCTTGATTTCAAATTGTCCTTGAGCATTGGTAATAGCCCCTTTGCGCATGGAGATATTCACCACGTTTAGGGACGCTCTTTCAATAGTATCATTGAGCACCTGCCCTTGGAGTAGGAACGAGTTTTGCGCTTGAACACTTATAAAAAGGCTCAAAAAAATAACGACACTTACAATGTATTTCAACAGATCAGTCTTTTACGGATGGGAAGCTTTTGCGTTGTTCCATAAGGAATTCTATTAGGTCCAATTCTCTACCTTTTTCGAGGAAGGAAGCATCTAAGCCTTTTTCTTCTGCATAGAATATGAAAGGAGCTATTTCCTCCATTTCTAATCGTAAATTCTTTTGAAAAAAAGCATTGTCATACATGGTTCTCAATTCGCTATCTACATTGGGTTGGATTGCATTTTTATCGACCGTATACCGATCTCTTTTATTAAATACTGCTTTAAAAATATTCGCAAAATTGATTCCGTTCTGAAAATTAAAACCTCCTAGAACATCATTTCGTACTGCAGTTTGGGCATCTGGAAGAATTTCAAAATTATTCTCAATTTCATTGAGGCTTACCTCAGGAAAAGGGTTGATCCGTGTTGTCTTCGTATTACCTACATCCACGCGTATATTTCCAGAAAGATTATAGGGCGTTACGATTACATCATCTAGAATCGTTAGGTTCTCAATCAATTCCAATCGCATTTTTCTACCTTGAACAATCCCCGTATCAATCACCACAATAACATCGTTATACTGCAAAGCGCTAAAAATGACTCGGTCGTTTTTACCAACCTTCAATGTAAAGGCACCATCATCGTCTGTTATAGTGCCTTGATTGGAAGATGTATTATAGACGGTTATACCTTCGTTATCATCACCGTCAGGGACTAACACCTCCCCTTTAATGGTTACTCTATTGTCTTGAGCGACACTTGAGAGCGTAACGACAAAAAGAAGGAGTAGTAATTTTTTCATTGTTGTGGTTATTTGAAGGTTAAAGAAACAATAGGTTCTCCTAGAGAAAACTTAAAGCGTACCTAAACTTTTGTTAAATGGGCTTTCCTTAAATTTACGAAACTATTGCGAAAGCAAGAAGGCTAACACACACTGAAAGGCTAAAAACCATGTCAAAAAACCTAATTATTGCCAGTACATCAACTATTTACGGAAGCGGATATCTGGAATACCTTCTCCCAACGCTCGATACTCACTTTGGGCAATGCGACACTATTCTATTTATTCCGTATGCAAGACCTGGAGGAATTACCCATGATGCGTATACCGAAATCGTTCGGAAATCCTTTGCTAAAATCAATAAGAAGGTTGTGGGACTTCATTCTTTTGAGAACCCTGTCTTGGCCATCCAAGAAGCAGAAGGAATTTTTACTGGTGGAGGAAATACATTCGTGCTTGTAAACGCTCTTTATAAAAATAAGGTCATGGCTCCATTGCGAGAGATGCTACTCTCAGGGACTCCTTATTTAGGAACTAGCGCCGGTAGTAATATTTGTGGTTTGAGCATGCAAACGACCAATGATATGCCTATCGCCTACCCTCCGTCCTTTAAAACACTAGGCATGATTCCTTTCAACATCAACCCTCATTACCTTGATCCGAAAGCGGGCGAAACCCATATGGGGGAAACGCGTGAAACACGCATTAAAGAATACCATGCACATCATACAGTTCCCGTGGTTGGACTTCGCGAAGGCAGTTGGCTCGAAGTTCAAGGAACCGCTATTCAACTTCACGGCACATTCTCTGCTCGTGTATTTGAACAAGATAAAACGCCTTATGAAATAGAAACAAACGCCTTAGTACAGCTTTAGAACCTAGGCCGACACCCAACTTTATTCCAAAAAAAAAAGACTCTGCATTTCTACAGAGTCTTGGAGCGGGAGACCAGGTTCACTTCGACAAGCTCAGTATAAACTTCTCACCTTAGCATACCAATGTCTTCAACTTTATTTCCAAAAAAAAAGACTCTGCATTTCTACAGAGTCTTGGAGCGGGAGACCAGGTTC
>JBLHXM010000161.1:0-3641 GCA_047630395.1 Dokdonia sp. | reverse complement strand
GTTGAGACAATGCTTGATTGTAAGCATCTGTTCCGCGATCATCGCAATACCCATAAATAGAAATATCTTCTATTTTATCAATAGGCAAACTACTGATAAACCGTTTGAGTTTGGCCGCTTCTATCTTAATTAAATCATACTGGTCCGTCTCAAAAAAAGTTTCGTGTCCACGATCTACTTGCGCAAAAAGCGAAAGACTCACAAAGAGAAAAACTAAAAGGAATATAAACTGTTTGATAATTATTATTTTAGAATGTTTTGGTAACGCTTTTCATCTCTTAAAACGTTTAGCGCTTCTTCGATTTCTGCGTTGTTTTCAATTTGATATTCATAAAGACCGTCGCGGTAAAAGTAACGCTTTACAATTTCGTCTATGAGAAGTCCTTGGATTTCCTCACGACGGGTATCAAGCTCTGTATCTTTTGCTTTGGAAATAGTACTAAGCAGTGTCGTATAAATACTATTAACATCGTCTTTGAAGTTATCTTTTTCTGCTTGTACGAATGCTTTCGCGAAAGCGGTTTCCGTTTCTGTTTCAAACTCAAATTCGGTTTGTTTTAAGAAACGTTTAAAATCTGTATAATCAGCATCTGAAAATGTAAATTCATTAAGATTGCCAAACTGATGGGCGTAATAAAATTTGGTTGCATATTCAAAAATTGCATTGTCCTTTGCTAAGGCTTTTGTAATCGGACTCATTTTTGCCGAAGCTATTTCCAAATCAGGAAATACTCCTCCTCCGTCAAATACCTTTCTACCATTTTTAGTGGTAAACGTTTTGTAATCTTCAGCATCCGTACGCACCGCATTTCCTTTTTCATCGCGATTCCAGTAATCCAAGGCTTGAATACAACGACCAGAAGGTGTATAATACCTTGAAATCGTCACTTTAAGCGAGGTTCCATAGGTAAGTGGCTTAGGGCGTTGAACAAGGCCTTTTCCAAAGCTACGTGCCCCTACAATCACTGCGCGGTCATAATCTTGTAAACCACCAGAAACAATTTCACTAGCAGATGCAGAACGACCATTAACCAAAACAACTAATGGGATCTCAGTATCTACAGGATCGCTTTTAGTCATGTAGGTTTTATTATACTTTTTAACCACTGATTTGGTTGTTGTAATCACCTCTCCTTTTGGAATAAATAGATTGCAAATAGAGATGGCTTCTCTAAGCAATCCACCACCATTACCGCGGAGGTCTAAAATAATTTTTTGAGCCCCGTCGCTTTTGAGACTTATCAAGGCAGCCTTTACTTGGGCAGAAGCTTTGCTATTAAATTTTGTAAGTACGATATAACCCACATCATCACTGATCAATTTATAAAAAGGAACCGCATCTATTTCTACACCTGAACGTTTGACTGTAACTGAGGTTGTCTTTCCTTGGCGCTCGTAAGAAACAATAACATCGCTACCAGGAGCTCCTTTCAATAAGTCACCCGCATCTCCTTCATAACCTTCAACGGTAACTTCACCAATTTTGACCAGCTTATCACCCGCTTTTAATCCTGCTTTATCAGCAGGATAATCCTTACGAGGCTCTATAATTGTTAAGACCCCTTTGGTATTTCGCACTGTGGACCCAATTCCTGAGTAATTTCCTGAACGATTTATTTTGGCATCTTCTACTTCCTGTTCTGTCCAATACTTTGTGTATGGATCGAGGTCTTCTAGCATACCTTCAATGGCACTGTCCATGAGTTCGGCGGGATTTGTTTCATCCACATAATTCATGTTGAGTTCTTTAAAAAGCTCCGTGAAGATTTCGATTTGTTTTGCAATTTCAAAAAAGTCACTTTGAAAACTAACGGTACCGAGCAGTGTAGCTATCGCTAACACAGGAATAAGGATTTTCTTCTTCATATAAAAGTTATGTGTGCTTTTGCTAAACAGCCTATCTAAACAAGGGGCAGTTTAAGCCTATTTATTTATTTTTATTTTCTTAATCCAGCGACGTATCATATACGTTACGAGGACCACTAAGATAAGAAAAGGCCAGACGCGTAGCAACCCTAGGAAAAAGGAAGCCATTGCGTTCCACCCACTCTTGAGCGCGTTGCTTATTTTTGTTCCAAAAGAAGCGTTTGTTTTGGTTCCTATTTCTGTCTTATAGAACTGTATGGTGAACGTGCTCAAAGACACCTTATTGTTTAAGTATTTTAAACGGCCTTCAGCCCGTTCTATACCTTCTCTTATTTCTGAAAGCTCGCGTTCTATTTCTAACATTTCTTTGACGTTTTTGGCTTTCGCTAAAAGTGCCAGATATCGACTTTCCAAGGCACGTTTTGCTTTGAGTCGCGCGTTGAGGTCTACAAATTCTTCGGTGACATCCTGTCTAGAGATGGTTTTTTCGTCAAAATACTCTACTCCTTTTGAAATAGCATCTAAGGTCGATTGAAACTTTTCTGTGGGTACGCGAATAATCAGATTATGATATTGCTGACTATAATTCTTACCAGAGTTATCATTTTGAATATAGCCATTTGACAGCCTTACAATAGTCAGAATTTGGGCATGGGTGTTTGCGAGATCTTTGGTTTCAAAACGAAGTGTTCCTTTTTTGATTATTTTGAGATCGATCTCGTTAATGGATTCATTTTTTGATTTTGGAGGAGGCAACAATCTGTCAACAGCCACCTCAGACATTTCTGCCTCCAGTGTCTCAAAAGCAATAGGGGCTCCCGTAAATCCTAAACGATCATCGACTTCAAGATCATAATTATGTTTTGTAGAAGTATCACAAGAAAGAAATAAAAAAAGACAAGTGCTAAGAAGGAGTAATCGCATCATTAAATCGATTTAAAAGTTTGACCATGGCCTTAGAGACTTCTTTTTGAGAAAGTACATCGCGGCTCGTATAGATAATGAGCAATGCAAATGTCGTGCCTTTTGTGTCTAGTTTCTTTTTTTCTAATCGATATGCTTCTCTCAGTAGTCGCTTGATGCGGTTTCGGGTAACAGCTAATTTATGATTGCGCTTGGAAACAGAAACGCCAGCCTGCACGGGAATACCATCAAAAGGGAGGGTGGTTTCCACAAAAACCATTCGCAAAGGAAATGCCTTTACAGAACGGCCTTCCTCAAAAAGGTGATCAATCAACTTCTTGGATTTTAGCTTTTCGATTTTGGGATAGTTCTGATTCATTGCGGGCGTAAAGTTAGTGTTTTCAGCAAACAAAAAACCCAACCTTAAAGGTTGGGTTTTGATGCGTTGTACGCTTTTGTAAAAGAGGACTATTCCTTCTTCCATATATTATTTTCAGGATCTACATCTGCCATCAATTTTGTAGGATCAATCATCATGGCATTAATTTGATTTAAAGGTGTGTCAAGAACAATGGTGTAGGTAGGATGTGTCCATGGCCAGTCTTCTAATTGCTTGCGCGAAATTGCCGGTGTTGGGTTCTCCTTTTCGGCACGCATCATGCGCAACGGGATGTAATAGGATTCATCTTTACCTCCCTTGGTCGTAACATATAGATCTATAGGCATTGGCATAAGTCCAATACGCTCCAGGGTTACTTTGGTTTTGTTTCCATCTGCCTCAACGCTTTTGATAGCGTAATCAATGGTATTGGTTGTTTGTGTCCAATCTTGTAGGTACCAATCCAATTGCATGCCTGAAACTTTTTCGGCAG
>JBLHXM010000160.1:0-3769 GCA_047630395.1 Dokdonia sp. | reverse complement strand
TTCAGTTTGTTTTTACCTTCTAGCGGCTTTAAAAATTCAAAACGCTCTCCTACTACTATAGCAGTATCAAGAGCGATCATTTTATTGTTTGAACCTAGTTCTTGTAAGTAAACTTCTATACCCTCTGTAAAGCCTTGAGCTGTACCTTTTATGGTATATCCATCTTCTTTAGAACAAGCGCATATCAAGAGGATTGTTAAACTTAAAATGATTCTTCTCATATTATTGTAAATTTGAGTAACAAAAATACATATTAAACGACTAATCAACCTATAAAAGTATTGCAGAAGTACATCAATAGGTAAAAGATATAAGGACTAAAAGGGGAGGGATTATGGCATTTTTACATGAAGATTTTCCGATGGACATTCATATTAGCTTTGAAAAGCTAGTGAATGACTATCGAGTACATTTAGAAGGGGATGATGTGCTGCTCAAACAAAGAGCTGAGCGGGTCATCGCAATTACTAAGCGTCATCCTGAACTTATAGAAGGGATAGATTCTCCAGAGCAGCTCGCTGCCTTACAGCCACAGATAGATGATCTCCTTGTCGATTTATTTTCAGAGATCCTCACAAATAATGAAATAAAAATTGCCGTTTTACCTTTTAATGAAAGTATTATTAAGGCGACTAAACGCTACTCTAAAATTATTGCGGATGCAGGTCCAGGCTTTGAACCTCAAATAAGTAACTTCAATGAGGATCATACCTACATTATGGGTTGTAGTATTATCTTAACGAGTCTGGGACATAAAATTGATTTCAGACGTCCGTTCTTTTATGATATTCCAGACGCACAAGGCGCAATGAAGTATTATAGAATGCTGTATAATGGGGATTATATTTCCATTAGTCCAGGACCTGATGCACCAGAGATTACGAAAGAAGATGTTGCCGAGTTGATAGATAATTTCGATAATATCGCCATGTGGAAAGAAAAGATTCCACCGGGTAGTTGGAATTTTAAAGGCTTTGTGCTGGCAAATTTATATGACGCAACCACAGATGTTTCTTTATCAGATTTTAAGACAAGTCTTCTTAAATATGATAAGTCAGACAGTGTTTTTATGCGTGGCTTTGAACATATTTTTCGCTCTATTTTTAATTTGAACGAGATTCATATCGGTTTTTCTAATTACAATTCAGAGCTAGAGCGTTTTGAACGAGCGCCAGATAGAAACGTGAGTAGCTTTATACTCGGAGAAAATATTTCCAGTGCTTACTGTAAGGATGCGCTTTGTGAAGGATCGTATCAAACCGTATTTCTAGACAAAGAATTTTTTGCAGTTTCAGATGTAGAAAAGTATAGTACACTGTATCCTGAGATCCCTTTCTATAAAAATTTATTTGATCAAAAGATTCAAAGTGTGATCCTTGCACCTATTATCGATGGGGAAGAATTTTTGGGACTTTTAGAAATTATATCTCCAAATAAATATGACCTGAACAGTATAAATGCCAATAAGCTATTGGACGTTATGCCGTATCTGGTAGATGCTATATTGAATGCAAGAGAGCTTGCAGAAAATGAACTCGAAGTGATCATTCAAAATGAATGTACTTCCATACACCCGAGTGTTTATTGGAAGTTTCGAACAGAAGCAAAACGGGTGGTCACTGCACAGTCATTTGGAGTAACGGATGTTTCCTTTCGAGATATTGTTTTCAAAGATGTGTATCCTTTATTTGGGCAAATTGATATTAAGGGTTCCTCTGACGCTCGAAATGTAGCGGTTAAGGAAGATTTATTATTACAGCTTTCACTGGCTGAAAAAATAATCACCAAGGGATTGGCCATAGAAAACATTCCCATTTATGAAGAAAATATTTTTAGAATCAGAACCTATATTGAAGGGCTAAAAAATCTCTTTATGGTAGATAGTGAGCGAACCATATTAGATTTTTTCAACAAGGACATGCATCCTTTGTTTGATCATATGGAGAAAAAAGATGATGGATTGCGTCAATTGGTTTTAGACTATAGAAGTCGGCTAGAGGCAGATTTAGGGTTTATTTATGAACACCGGAAGGCCTATGATGAATCTGTTATGGCGATTAATAAGCGGATGGCCGCAGTGCTGGATAAAAAACAGAAAAGTGCTCAAAAGATGTACCCTCACTTTTTTGAGCGTTTCAAAACTGATGGCGTTGAGCATAATATGTACATTGGAGAATCGATCACACGCGAGGACTCTTTCAATAAGATTTATTTATACAACTTACGCTTATGGCAATTGCAGGTAATGTGTGAGATGGAAAATGAGCATTATAAGCTTTCGCGAAAGCTACCGCACCCGCTTGATGTCGCTTCTATGATTTTGGTGTTTAATACTTCACTTTCAGTACGTTTCAGAATGGATGAAAAACGTTTTGATGTAGATGGTACGTATAATGCCCGTTATGAAGTTGTTAAAAAACGAGTAGACAAAGCATTTATAAAAGGAACGAAGGAACGGATTACTCAAAAAGGTAAAATCACGATCGTCTATAGTCAAAAGGAAGATGAACATGAATATATGCGATATATTGAGTTCCTACAGTCCAAAAACTATCTTGGGAAGAGTGTGGAAGTTCTGGAATTACAGGACTTACAAGCAGTGACAGGTTTAAAGGCACTGCGTATTGAAGTGCTCTACAAGAAGAAAGAGGGTGAGGAAAAGAAATACTACACCTACGAAGACTTAATGGAAGAAATCAGCAACTAGAATAGGAGGCTAACTTTTTCAATAACAGGAGCTACTTCAGGATCCTGTACTTTGAAAAAGATAGCAAACATTGCTACTGAAACTATAATACCGATGATAAATACGGTATAAGTAAAGCGTAGGATTTTGTATTTACGATCCAGTACTTTTCCTAAGAAATAGAGATCTTTGGTGAGCGCTGAATAAATGTAATCCTTGTCTTGCATCATCTCATTAATGGCCCATTCAAACTCAGAAAGTTCCATTTGATGAAAGTTACCGAAGAATAATAAATTGACTTTCTTTTGTTCAACATCTTCGCGGGTAAATTTTCCGCTTGTGATATTGGGGCGTGTCGCTAAAACAGAAAGTGATATCGCAATCACACTAAAGAAGACTAAAGTTATGGTAGGGTAAATTAAATAGGCATTATCAGGATTATCTAATTTGGGGATTAAGCTGGACAAAGCGAGGGACACAATAATAGCATTTACAGAAAGTAAAATATTGGCTTTTGTATCTGCGATATCACTCAGTTTAATATGGTTTCTAAGGGTAATACGAAACATCGACTGCACTCCTTTTTCTGGACTTTCATCTTTAAGTTTCGCTTTTAGTTTTTCCTTCTTTTTTGCCTTTTTAATTTTCTTTTGTTCTGATAACATTTTCAGGAGGTTACCATCTTTTATGGGTTTCCAATGCTCAAGGGCGTAGGGTGTATAGTAATGGTGTTGGGTGGTAAACATCTCTATGTTACATTTACGCCAGTCTTCTTGAGAATAGTTGGCGATCTCTTGAATGCGCAGTTCTTGGCGTAAATATTCGCTAGCCTCTTCAAAATAATCTTTGGCAAAATGAGAGGCATCTGCATCTCTGAGAATTTTATCAAGCAGGGTCTCCGGAGTTGCGTCTATTTTTGTGGCGCGAATGGCCTGGGCGATTTTGTCAATCGTTTCCGCAGAGACTCCCTCACTTTCGAGGAAAGGAGTTGCTATTTTAATAGAATTTTCTTCATGATTTTCATACCCTTCAATATATCCGATATCGTGCAAGAGCGCGGCCACTAGAATGGCTTCAGTATCT
>JBLHXM010000159.1:0-3828 GCA_047630395.1 Dokdonia sp. | reverse complement strand
CATTTAATAAGGTATACGTGCTTTTTGTATTGAATCGGCAGTTTCCGTTGAGTTTCATCAAAGGAATTTCTTGCTCTAGCCTGTCGGCGAAATAGTTCTTAAGTCCTTCTACGTATTCACGCTCTTCAATGAGATTATCATACGCTAACTTTAGCGCCATTTCCATCCCAACAATATTATGTACCGACTCAGTACCCGCTCTTAAGCCGCGCTCTTGACCTCCACCGTAAATGAGTGGTTTCAATCCACTATTTTTACGTACAAATGCAAATCCAATACCTTTTGGACCATGAAATTTATGAGCTGCAGCTGCAGCAAAATCGATAGGGATTTCTTGAAAATCAGAATCAAAATGCCCAATACTCTGCACCATATCCGAATGAAATAAAGCTTTGTGCTCTTTACATAGAATAGCGATCTCTTTCAAATCAATCATATTACCAACTTCATTGTTCACATGCATCAAACTGACCAAGGTCTTTACATCGCTTTTGCTTAACAATTCTGCCAAATGAACCTCATCGGGTGTGCCACACTCCTTTAAACGAACGAATTCCAGCGTAGCACCATAAGAGCTAGCTGCAAATTCAGCAGCGTGTAAGACGGCATGATGCTCCACTCGAGAAGTAATAATGCGCCCCACTCCTAAATCACGAACGGCACAGGTAATCGCCAAATTATCAGCTTCAGTACCTCCTGATGTAAAAATAATTTCTCCAGCAGAAACATTCAAATGAGCGGCGATCGATTTTCGTGCACTTTCAATTAAACTCTTGGCCGTGCGCCCAAAAGCATGGGTTGATGATGGATTGCCCGGAGTATCTCGTAAGACTTCAAACATTCTTTCAGCTACTTCCGGTCGTAACTGAGTCGTAGCAGCACTATCAAAATAAATAGATCTCATAAGCGTTATGCTTTTGTAGGTAAAATTGGAAGACAAAAATAAGTCAAATTAAATTATTTTTTTACGAAAGCGGTACCCATCTTCTTTTCTCCTATTTTTGTTCAAAATTGAAACTGCATGAAAAAGATTTTAGTCATTCTAACTGCGCTGTTAATATGGTCTTGCGACGATGGGGATATTATTGTTACCTCCTTTGATTTTGATGAACAGACACTACAGACCTGCACCGATTTTGACTTTGTCTATTTTAAAATAAACCCGGATAATAACGAAACACTAGCGCTTCAGTTTTCTACCACCTTGCCTTTTCAAACAGAAGAAGGATCACGTGAAATAAGCTTGAGCTCGTCAAATCAAATAACCTATAGACGTTTTAATAGGGATATTACGGCTAGTTATTTCTGTAATGCAATTCCACCCACTCAGCCTACCGTAGTGGAAGAATTCACGAGCAATGTAGGTGATATCACCCTGGTTACGGTTGGGACACTTGATGATGAAGATGGGATTCCCGCTGAACTAGAAGCAGGAATGGATACTGATGGGGATGGGATTGAAAATGATCTCGATTTTGACGACGATGGAGACAATGTACCTACACGATTTGAAGGTGTAGTGATTACAGACGGTATCATAGATGTATTGCTTACAAGGGATACTGATGGAGATGGCACCTTTGATTACTTGGATACTGATGATGATGGAGACGGTACATTGACAATAGACGAAGATCCTAATATGGATTTAGACCCTATGAACGATAATTCAGATCCAGATGATGATACGACTGACGATTACTTGAATCCAGATATTGACACTAGTTATGATATCGAAGCCTTTCGGGAGCATGAAACTGTTTTTGATGATATCGAAATAACGATCACAATGACCAACTTAGATTTTAGGAATGAGAATGGTGAAGAAGTCATCCGGAATACGACAATCATTCAATTTGGCGTATTTGAAGGCAGCCCTCCTGCAACACTTATTACTACACCAGAATTTGTCATGAACTAATATTCTGGTAGATATACACTTCTAAAGCTCCGACTCCGTATTTCTGATAGTCGGCGTCATAATATTTTACTTGATCATAGCGTCCAAAAAGGTATTGTAGTTCTGCGCGCAAAACCCCTTTTCCTACACCGTGTATGAAAACAACTTTGGGAATACGTTTGGAAATGGCAAATTTGAGTTGACGCTCTGCCGTATCCAATTGTAAGGTTAACATATCGTAGTTGGACATCCCCTTTTGATTGGTCAAGTGATGAATGTGTAGATCCACTTCCATTGGAGGTCGACTGCGTTCTTTTGACCTTATTTTTGGGGCATTTTTTTTGAGAGGTGTTTCTTTGTCTTTAAGGACACTTTCGGAAATATGCAATAATCTTGGATCCATACTTTGATGAGGGATCAGTTCGCTTTCGCGAAAGCGTATAGAAAAACCATCACTACTTTCAACAGTAATTCCCTCTGCGTCTATCGCTGTAATTACCCCTTCTAGATTATCATCTAACGCCTGAACGGCTTGACCAACGGTAAATTTCATAGCTTTTATCGACGAAACTAACTAAAAATTACGTATTTTATCAAGTAATTATTTTTTTTGACCTTTTTTTAAAATATTAATACCTTTAAAATCAATTAAATTTATTTGCCATGAAAACAGTTATCCCTCTTTTGTTTTTGGCCCTTAGCGCTAGTGTCTATGGTCAACTTCATGTACAACCTAGCGCAACGCAGGCCTCCTATATTTATGTTGAAGACACTTATATTTTTGTAGAAGAAGACATTAATCTTGTATCGAATTCGACGGCAGGAAATTCGAGCAATGGATATCCAAGTATTGCCTTACGACAAGGAGCTCAAATTTTACAACGAGCACCTTCAACGCCTAATTCAGGTACTGGACTATTATCTGTTTTTCAAGAAGGAACTTCAGATGCTTATAGGTATAACTTCTGGTCTTCTCCTGTAGGATTAAGCAATGCCTCCAACCCAGCTCAAAATGGTCTTTTTAAAGCAGGGTCTCTAGATACTGAAACCGTACTTTTTGTACCCACCACAGTTTTAAATAGTAATATTACCCTAGAATCTCCTAGCTTACAAGGTACAGCGGTCACGGGAACTGCATTTATCACTAAATACTGGCTCTGGAGAAAACCAGGAGGAACGAATTATACAAGCTGGCAACATGTAAGTAATACAGGAACTGTTTTACCTGGGTATGGTTTTACTATGAAAGGAGTTGATGGTTCTGATGCCTTCACCTTTGCGGGTGAAACGACACCAAATAATACGGGTGCTGCTTTTGGTGCCTCGGGACAAGGACAACGTTATGACTTTAGAGGCCGTCCAAATACTGGAGATGCTCTGATATCTGTAGGCGGTGCTGGAGACGAAATCTTTATAGGGAACCCGTACCCATCTGCTTTAGATCTTAATTATTTCCTATTTGAAAACTCTGGATCAGGAGCTGCAACCTGTGGTGGAACGGGAATAACAAGAACCGATAGAATTACAGGAATCGCTTACTTTTGGGATAGTAATCCTGCAATACGCTCTCATTATCTAGAAGAATATGAAGGAGGCTACGGAGCGTATACGCCCGGAACCACTTGCGATATGGCTGGGAGCTACATGCCTGCTGTTTTTGCAACATATAATCCCGATGGAACTATAAACAACCCAAATACCGGAAGTGGAAATTCATACGACAGACGTTTTTCGCCGATCGGACAGGGGTTCTTTGTATATGGAACGAATGCCTCAACCATTACCATGAGTAATAATTATAGAACCTATGTTCCTGAGGGGAGCAACTCTGATTTTAAATCAAGTACAGCAGTGGTTCCAGGTGTGGGCGTCAATGCCTACTATCCCAATGTGAACGATATGATGCAACTGCCACAAATACGCATCAA
>JBLHXM010000158.1:0-4104 GCA_047630395.1 Dokdonia sp. | reverse complement strand
ACAAAAAAACAGTTACTACAACGTTTTCGCTGACAATTGTTGCCTATTTTTTCTACATTCGTTATTGTAAATTACTTCAATGGCACTAAATATTCGAACAGCAACTGCCGAGGACATGGATGATGTCCTCCAACTCATTAAGGAATTGGCTCATTATGAGAAAGAGCCCGATGCCGTAAAAATTACAGCAGAAACACTCCGAGACATGGGTACTGGCCCGTCACCACTCTTCCAATGCTTTGTTGCACAAGAAGACGAAACCATTGTGGGCATGGCCCTCGTATATTTTCGTTTTTCAACCTGGGTTGGACAATCACTGCATCTCGAGGATCTCGTGGTCGCTCAAAATCATCGCGGCAAAGGAATTGGCAGTGCCCTTTATAACCAAGTCATGCGTTATGCCAAATCAAAAAATGTCAATCGCGTTGAATGGGTCGTTCTGGATTGGAATGCACCAGCTGTTCAATTTTACAAAAAAAGCGGTGCCCTTTTACTCACCGATTGGTTCCTTGTCCAAATGGATGAGACCCGTTTAAATAATTACCTAAAGACCATTGATTCTAAATAGTATCGATTTCCTTTTGCTCAATGAAGATACCCTCACACAAAGGAAGAACGAAAACAAAACCCTATGCAAGTATTTAAATTTGGAGGAGCATCCGTAAAAGATATCCAAGGAGTACAGAACGTGTTTGAAGTGCTTTCAAAAATGAAGCCTTCTAAAAAAGTGGTCATTATTTCGGCCATGGGGAAGACGACAAACGCCATGGAGGAAATAATCCATGCCTACTTCCACACAAAAAAGACCGTCCCAGAATACATTCAAAAAAGCATCGAATACCATGGTGAAATAACAGCGGCACTTTTCCCGAAAGGGCATCCGATCTTTGGAAGAATAAAAGACCTATTTGGGGAATTAAAAGGCTTTCTCGCCTGGAACAAATCGCCTCAATACGACTTTGTTTACGATCAAGTGGTCTGCTATGGCGAACTCATTTCGACGGCTATTGTAAGTGCCTATTTAGAGGAGAAAGGCATTAAAAACAACTGGATAGATGCGCGGGATTTAATACAAACAGATACTAGTTATAGAGATGCTCGCGTAGATTGGGAAGCTACCCAAACGGCTGTCAAATCAAAGATAGACCGCAATGCACTTTCCATCACTCAAGGCTTTATTGGGTCCGACAAAAATAACTTTAGCACCACCTTGGGAAGAGAGGGAAGTGATTATTCTGGGGCAATTATTGCCTATTGCCTAGGTGCCGATGATTTGACGATATGGAAAGATGTCCCCGGAGTACTAAACGGCGATCCTCGTGTCTTTGAGAATACCCAACTGCTTCATCAAATATCATATGAAGAAGCCATTGAACTAGCTTTTTACGGAGCTTCCGTAATTCACCCAAAAACACTTCAGCCTCTGCAACGTAAAGAGATTCCGCTTTTTGTGAAATCCTTTCTTCATCCTGAGGCAGCAGGAACCACCGTGACCAAAGGCCAAACGCTCGTTCCTAATGTCCCTTGTTTTATCGTGAAAAAGGATCAAGTGCTCATTTCCCTTTCATCCCTCGATTTCTCTTTCATGATGGAAGACAATATTGGGGAAGTATTTCGATTACTGGGAACCTATAAAATGAAAGTAGATCTTATTCAAAATTCTGCGATTAGCTTTTCTGTCTGCGTAGACAATAAATTTAACCACCTAGATGCTTTAATAAACCACCTAAAAGCGACTTTTAAAGTACAGTTAACAGAAGGGGTATCATTATATACGATAAGACACTTTACGCCCAAGGTACTGCAGCAATTTGAAAAAGATAAAGTAGTATTAGTCAAGCAGGTAGCCCAAAACACAGTACAACTAGTGACACAAAACTAATAGACCAATGTCTTTAGGTTGATATAAAAATATAGCTTCCGCTCACAAAGCCATTAACGCATTTTGAGAATTGCTATATTTGCCAAATAATTAACGAATCATACATGGGTCTTGTAACCGCAAAAGAAGTCGCGCAGGCTATTAAAGTTGATAAACTCGGCTTTATTGGCACCTTTTTAGGGTGGTCCCTTATGAAAGTTTTGAAGATTTCAACGGCAAACAGAATCTATGACCGCAATAAGCATTTGACAGATCTTGATTTTTTGAATTCACTCTTAGACGAGTTTGAAATAAAATTTGATATTCCTGAAGCCGATCTTAAAAGACTGCCGAAGAACGGAGCTTATATTACAATTTCTAATCATCCTCTCGGAGGAATTGACGGGATACTACTGCTTAAATTAATGCTCGAGCAGCGGGACGATTTTAAGATTATCGCCAACTTCCTCTTACATCGTATTGAGCCACTTAAACCTTATGTCATGCCTGTAAATCCTTTTGAGGATCGTAAAGACATAAAATCTAGCTTTACTGGTTTTAAACACGCATTAATACATTTAAAGGAAGGCCACCCACTTGGTATATTTCCAGCAGGAGAAGTGTCCACGTACAAGGACGACAAACTAATTATTGATAAGCCTTGGGAAGAAGCCGCGATGAAGCTAGCTAAAAAAGCAGGTGTTCCTGTGGTTCCTATTTATTTTCATGCTAAAAACAGTAGGCTCTTTTACAAATTATCACAAATTAGTGACACCCTACGTACTGCAAAACTGCCGAGCGAACTCCTCACTCAAAAACGCCGAGTGATCAA
This sequence comes from Dokdonia sp., assembly GCA_047630395.1. Taxonomy (GTDB): domain Bacteria; phylum Bacteroidota; class Bacteroidia; order Flavobacteriales; family Flavobacteriaceae; genus Dokdonia. The sequence goes on along the minus strand of JBLHXM010000158.1, from coordinate 1,411 downwards.
AGTCCGTATCGGAAATCCTATTTCCGTAAAGGCCCAAGAAGAGCATGAAACTTTAGAAAGCTTTACCGAATTTGTTCGGAAGAAGACTTATATACTCGCTAAATCATTTGAGAATAAAAGCTTGTTAAGCAATATTCCTCATACCTTAAAAACAGCCAAGGAACCCAAGGAAATTGTAACCGAAACCAGTAGCGCTCTTATCCAAGATGAGATTGCTAGCTTGTGCGCAAACGATCGCCGCCTTCTCCAATCTAAGAACTACGAAGTGTACCTCGCTCCCGCCGAAGAAATGCCCAGTATTCTACAAGAAATTGGCCGCTTACGCGAAATTACGTTCCGCGCTATTGGCGAAGGGACTAATGAAGCTATCGATCTTGATAAATTTGATCGGTATTATTACCATATGTTCCTTTGGGACACAAAAACCAATATGATCGCCGGAGCCTATCGCATGGGGCTGGGATCTAAGATTTTTGAAGCGTATGGTATTGACGGGTTCTATCTTCAAGATCTTTTCCGTTTTGAACCAGAGCTTCACAAAATGATGAGTGAGAGTATCGAAATGGGCCGCGCTTTTATAATAAAAGAGTACCAGCAAAAACCTATGCCCCTGTTCCTCCTTTGGAAAGGAATTGTACATACCACACTCAGATTTCCAGAACACAAATACCTTATTGGTGGTGTCAGTATTTCAAATCAATTCTCAAACTTTAGTAAGTCGTTGATGATTGAGTTTATGAAATCCCATTATTACGATCCATATATCGCACAATACATTCATCCCAAAAAAGAATTCAAGGTACAACTCAAAGATGCCGACAAGGAGTTTGTTTTTGACGAGAGTGCGGCCGATTTGAATAAGTTTGACCGCCTTATCGCTGAATTAGAGCCCGGATCTCTTCGTCTGCCTGTACTTATCAAGAAATACATCAAACAAAATGCAAAGGTAATTGCATTCAATGTGGACCCGCTATTCAACAATGCGATTGATGGATTGATGTACATACGTATCGCCGATCTTCCTGAAAGCACGGTAAAACCTGTTATGGAAGAATTTCAAGCCGAACTTGAAAAAAAATACGGTCAAAAAAATACCGAAGAGGAATAAGTATTATAAGTATTCTGCTACAAAATCTTGGCAATATGCTTTGATTTCATTTCTCGCTTTCGCGAAAGCGGCCTCCGTCTCTTCCTCACCACCTGCAAACTTCGATGGATCATAAAAGTTATGATGCAAGCGCTTTGCATTAGGCGCGGCAATAAATGGGCAATTCTCATAGGCATGATCACACACCGTGATGATAAAATCCCAAGATATCCCATCGTATTCTGTGACGTTGTTTGAGGTATGACCTGTAATATCAATCCCAGCTTTAGCCATGGTGGCAGCGGCTCCTGGATTAATGCCGTG
>JBLHXM010000157.1:0-4295 GCA_047630395.1 Dokdonia sp. | reverse complement strand
TTTCCTAGGCTTCTACCCTGCTGTTTTCTTTAATTACTTTCTGTTGCACATTTACTGGCACAGGTTCAAATGACGAAAAAGAGGAACTAAACGAAGCCCTCCCCTGCGTTAAAGACCTTAAATCGGTTGAAAATCCGTATAATTCCGCCTGAGGCGTTACACATTTCAGAATCTGATATTGGTCATTACTTTCAATACCTCTAATCTGAGATCGCCGCGATTGCAAATCGGTCATTACACTCCCAACCATTTCCTCGGGCACCTTCACAATTAGTTCTAAGACCGGCTCTAAAAGCTTTGGTTTCGAATTCAAGAAGGCTTCCCTAAACGCATGTGCTCCGGCAATCTTGAAGGAGATATCATTAGAATCTACAGAATGCATTTTCCCGTCATAAACCATAACACGTATATCGCGAACATACGACTTGGTGAGAGGTCCTTCTTCCATAACTTCTAGAATTCCTTTCATTACGGCTGGGAGGTATCTTAAATCAATACTTCCACCAACAATACAATTGTAAAACATCAACTTTCCACCCCAAGGAAGATCAACTTCTTCCCTCCCTCGAATATTAAAAGCAATTGGCTCTTCCATTCCCTCATGCCAAGGTTCGATTTTCATATGCACCTCTCCAAACTGACCAGAACCACCAGATTGCTTTTTATGCTTATAGCTTGCTGATGTGGAGCGCATAATGGTTTCTCGATATGCAATTTTTGGTCTTTCAAAGGCTGCTTCAACTCCATAAATATTGGATAGCGTCCATGTTATAGTTGCTAAATGAAGTTCCCCTTGACACCCTATAATCATTTGTTTAAGTTCCTTCGAATAACCTACCTGAACACTGGGATCTTGGCTCATAATTTTCTTAAGAGATTCATTTAATTTCTCCTCATCCTTTTTATTTACAGCAAAAACCGCCCTTCTAATTCTTGGCTGCGGAAATTCAATAGGCTTAATAGTTATTGGATGACCAACGGCGTGTAAGGTATCATTGGTCTCCGTATGCTTTAATTTCAGAGTGGCACCAATATCTCCAACTGATAATTTCGTAACTGGCTCCCTGTTTTTACCATCCATTATAAACAACTGGTTTATAGATTCTATCTCTTCGTTTCGCGAGTTCTCAAGTTTATCATTGAGATTTAGCTCGCCCGATTTCACTTTGAAAAATGAAATCTGCCCTAGGTTCGGCTGATACACTGTTTTAAAGACGAACAAAGCTGTAGGGGCGTCTTTTGTTCTATTTACTGTAGTTCCATCTACAGATTGCTCTTCTGCCAAATCGGATGCCGCAGGAGCCACATTATCAATAAAGCCCATAAGCCTTCCTGTTCCCATATCATTAAGAGCCGAAACACAGAATACCGGAAATAGCTCGTGATTGAGCATACCAGCTTTAATCCCCTGTCTCATCTCATCTTCGTTCAACGTACCCTTGTCAAAATATAGCTCCATAAGCCCCTCATCATTCTCGGCAGCTCTTTCTACCAGTTCATTGTGCAAAGCATCTGCAATATCCTTTTGGTCTTCCGGGATATCTAATTTTTCAGGCTTGCCACCATTAGGAGAGAATTTATAAAGTTTCATTTTTAATACATCCAAAATGCATTGTGCTCCATCAATCATCAATGGATACTGAATTTTCACCGCACTATTTCCAACCAGAGACTTGATGCTATTAAAACTTTTTTCGAAATCCGCATTTATATGATCAATCTGATTTATAACGAATAGGGTTGGTTTGCGATATTTATCAATATAGCCCCAGATAATTTCAGTACCTACTTCCACTCCTTGTTGTCCGTTAATTACAGTAACGATCGAATCGGCTACGCGTATAGATGAAATTATTTCACCTAAAAAATCATCGAGTCCCGGAGTATCGATGATATTGATCTTATAATTGCGCCATTCAGTATGTAAAGGAGTGGCAAATACTGAAGTTCCCCGTTCCTGCTCAATCTCGTGATGATCAGAAACGGTGTTCCTCTGCTCCACCGATCCTCGTCTGTTTAATAAGCCAGCTTCGAAGAGCATCGTTTCAGCTAGTGTTGTTTTGCCGCTACCGTGTGCCCCTACAAAGTCAACATTTTTAATGTGTTTGTCGTCGTAAATTTTCATGGTAAATCGTTTAAGTTGATATGATTAATACAACTTAAAGGTACAAATTGATTCGCAAAATCTGTTCATTTACAACGCTAATTTTTTATTCTCAGGGTGTATTTACATCAACCGATATAGAATCTATAAGATCGCTCAAGAATTCTCTGTTATAAATATGGAACCTCTTAAATAAATTATAAAAAAACGCTAATTTTTTGCTTCTTCATCTAACAGTTCGTATCTTTAGAGTACTTCTAAATATATATATATATGAATGTAAACTTTGAGTATCACAATGTAAGTGCAAGTGACAGGTTAGAAATCCTTGCTGGTCAAAAACTATCCAAATTGGAACAGAAATACGATTTTATTATAGGTTCCGATGTATACTTCAATAAAGAAAATAAAAGCGGTAACGACGATGGGAAAATATGTAAAGTTCGGCTTAGTACTCCAGGACCGACATTGTTTGCCGAGTCTTCAGCACGTGATTTTGAAACATCAATTGCCGGAGTAATGGACAACTTAAAGAAACAACTGCAAAAGCGAAAAGATAAAATGCAAATGCATTAACCTATATTCGACTAGAATCTCTTTCTACAAGTGATGATTTTACAATTTTTGATTCAATTTTAATATCATCTGGATTGCGTATGGAGTCAATTAACAAGGATGCAGCTAATGCCCCCATTTCCTCGGCATGTTGATCTACAGAAGATACCGAAGGATAAAACTCCTTGGATATTTGACCGTTTGAAAATCCGATAACCTTAAAATCTTTAGGAATAGCTATTTTCAGCTGCTGAGCCATCTTTATAGTCTTAACCGATAACAACTCATCAATAGTTAATACCGCATCTAAAGCATGATCAGTCAGTATTTTGGTTATACTAGCTTCGGCGTGCTCCACACTATCAAAACTAAAGATATTAGCTTCATTGTATAGGTCATGCTCCTGCATAGCTTTCTTATATCCTTTAACACGCTCCTTCATGACACTTAAACCCTCATGTGCACTGAACAAGGCAATCGATTTGCAACCCTTAGAAATGAGTTGACTAGTAGCGTTTCGAGCTGCCTCCAAATCATCGGAGATTACACTTGTGCATTGTAAAGCATTAATGGTTCTATCAAACGTAATAACAGGAATATTCGAATCTATCAGCTCTTTAATATGACCATTATTTTTTGTTTGCTGGGTTTCCTCAGACGGACAAATTAATAGCCCATCAACGCGACCATTTGTGAGTGTTGTTACATTTTCAACCTCTATTTCTAGCGATTCATGAGAGATACAGGTAATTACCTTATAGCCGCGGTTTCGGGCTTCCTTTTCGATGCCATACAGTACTTTAACAAAAAAATAATTTAAGATATCAGGAACAACAACCCCTATCGTTTTAGTTGTTTGATCTTTTAGACTCTTAGCAATAAAGTTTGGGCGATAATTATAAAGGGCAGCAACTTCTTTTACCTTGGCTTTTGTTTTGTCGCCAATTTCATGACTATCATTTAAAGCCTTAGACACAGTTGATATTGACACATTGAGAATATCTGCTAATTCTTTTATGGTAATATTCTTTTTCCCCATACTAATTAAGTTTATAATAACCACATTTTAGATAGGCGCCTTCAGGAAAACTGATTGGGTGATCTATATCATGGCCAGTTGTTAAATGTACCGAAAACTTCCTCAATTGATTCGTCAAAGCAACTTTATTGATCTCAAAAAAGGTTTCCGAAGAAATCCGTGAAGAACAAGATGCTAATACTAACATCCCTCCTTTTCTACAAAGCTGCTCGCCTAAGATCGCTAGCTGCGTATATTTTTTCTTGGCTACCTCTATCTCCTTTAGATTTTTGGCGAAACTAGGAGGATCGATCACCACAATATCGAACTTTCGCTTCTGTTTTATCAATTTGTTCATTTCCTCAAAGGCATCACCGGCAATCGTTTTATGTAATCCACGATAGGCATTGAGCTTCCCGTTGTATAGAGCTACCTCCAAAGCCTGTTTGCTAATATCCAAACTCGTTACTTCTTTAGCCCCTTTCGCAAGGGCATGAACAGAAAAACCACCAGCATATGAAAACACGTCTAGGACTTCTCTCCCTTCGGAAAGATCTCCTACTAATTTTCTATTCGCTCTATGATCTAAGAAATACCCTGTTTTATGACCTTTTATAA
>JBLHXM010000156.1:0-4327 GCA_047630395.1 Dokdonia sp. | reverse complement strand
TTGTTCACAACGCATTGGAATCTCTTTATACGCCATTCCTCAATCAACAATTAGAACCCCTGCTAATTGATGGATTATTTCCTCTTATTGCAAAGGAAGTCGCGCACCAATTTGAACAGAGTTATGGTCTTACCCAAATCGCTCATGGCAAAAACTTAATCATCAACAAGGTAGTTTGTCGATATATTGAAAATTACTTGAATTTCGAAAAGAGACGGTTACAAAAAGGGGATCGTGTCTATATAAAGGGCCTAGAAACCCCATTAAAAGTGCTATTGCCTAGACAAAACACCTATCTCAGAGGAACGGTAGATCTTGTTGAAGAGCGCAATGGCATGCTTTATATTGTTGATTACAAAACAGGGAAAGCTGAGCGGCGAAACTTAAGTCCATCGTCATGGGAAGACCTCCTCGACCCAAGTGGAACTTTTGAAAAAGGATTTCAAGTATTAACCTATGCCTATATGATGTACAAACAGCAAGGGCTTTCGTTTCCGGTCAAAGCGGGAATTGTTTCTTTTAAAAATTTAAAAGCTGGATTTCTCCCCTTTACGTTTGACAAGAACACCGAAATTACCGAAGAGACCCTCCTCTCTTTTGAAAGCATATTGACCCAACTCATTGAGGAAATATTTAATCCTGAGGTGGTGTTTGAATCTAGTGAATAAAGCACCTACATTACAAATGAACCCTAATCACTGCATTGGTAGTAATTCCTAAGGCCCGTTGCACAAATTCCTGCGCTTGTTGTTGCTCATTGATCCGGTAGAAATTATCAATAGTGTTTTCTTGATTGATGATATTCCATACGGAAATACCAAGATCTGCCCACCAACCATTTTTAGATCTTATTTGATATAATGCAGATATATCTATTCTCACATAGTCATTGAGCTGATCTTCATTAACAGCGTCAAAATTCAAAGAACCCTCTGTTATTTCCTGTCCTTGTATTAATCGTGTTGTAGGCTTTCCTGCATGCCAGTTAATACCTGCAGCAATCTTATAATTTCCTATACGATAAGCACTTCCTAATTTGACAGATTGCCGAATATCAAAATTGCTTCGGAAAGATCCTTCTTCTGTATCAGAAAAAGTGTACTTATTATCCATTATAGAATAACTCAGCCAACTGGACCACCCTCTCCATTCTTTTCTAACCAAAAAATCTACACCAAATACTTCATAGCTCCCCGTTCCTTTTGTGAATTGATATTTGGTTTGAAAACCCTGGCTACGCATGGTTAATCCATCTACTTTCTTCCAATAACCTTCCATGTCAAGGAGCCATCCAGATTTTTTATAATTCATTCCGCCTGTAAACTGAAAGCTTTGTAGAATGGGAATGTCTGCATCATTGGCCAGTTGCCATCTTCGTTTTTCGATTCCTAAAAAGTCATTTTGAAAGTTGATGATTTGAGAAGTATTTTGATGCTTAAACTCCGCCGACATCAATGTGTTTAGATGCGGAGATAGCTTATGAGACAAACTGACACGAGGCTCTAATAGCGTCTTTTTAAACTTCTCAATATAATTGGCACGTATGCCTAATTTTATATCCGTCTTCTTTGACATGGTCTTATAATTCATTTGCGAAAAAAGCGAGTGTGTGCGCACAACATTCGAAATCCTTTCTCTAAAAACAGGATCATCCACATCATCTAAATTTGTTATTTCTGTTTCAACTCCATGATACCCTATTTGCCACCTCCATCGAGAACTAATGTCTAACTGATGTTGCAATCGCATGCCTGTTTCTGATACTATATTTTCTTGCAAAAAACGTTGGGAAGCGGGTATATTAACATTGATCGCCCTCAATGTATAATCCGTTTCATATAGATGTAAACTCGTACTACTATCATTTTGCCATGTATGCTCATAGAATACGCCTCCTGCAATACTATTTTGTGTTAAACTACTACGTCTCGATTCTTGATTTCCATTTACTATGGCATTCTCATTAAAAATCAAATTGTTGCCAATACTGATAAAATTTAAACGCAATACATCCGTATCACCAATATTGTACAACCATCGAAAGGAAGCGTCGTAAAAATCGAATTGCTTATCAGAGTTAAAAATATCTGTCGCATTGTTATCCAACTCTGTAGCTTGAGAAATACGATCAAAATAACGTTCGTACGTTGGAGTCTCTCCCAAGTCTCTTAAAGACTTTCGTGCGGCTACTTGAATTGAAGATTTATTGTTCATTGGGATATCCACAAACCCATCAGCACTGACAAAGTTTGCACCAATATTTGCCTCCACCTTTCCTGGATGTTCCGTTGCTGTAGTCATCAAGATAGTGCCTGACACTCCATCGGTGTAACCCGCAGGTGTTCCGCTTTTTATCACTTTTACACGGGCCGTTATTTGTGGATTAAACGCAGAAATCAACCCAAAGAAATGCCCAGACTGATACATCTTAATGTCATCCCATAGAATGAGATTCTGATCATTAGATCCTCCTCTTATATTAATATTAGACACTGTTTCATTAATGCTTTGAATCCCCGGTAAGCTCTGGGCAGACTGAAGCACATCATTTTCAACAAGTCCTGGAAGGATGCTAAAATTTGTAAAGTCTATTTTAAAACTCCCATCCTTCAGCTTGTCAATACCACGCACAATATAACTAGATAGCGATACCTCTCCCAGCATATATACTTTGGGTGCTAGTGCAAGTGAGGGGCAATTATAAGATGTAAATTGATCAACCCCAACATTTAGATTTTGATAGCCTAGATGTTTTATCTCTATCGGGCCTTTTACAGCGTTTAATTTAAAAAACCCATCCACATCTGTTATAACTCCCGTCACCCCAGATCGAACGCTCACTCCTTTTAAAGGCAAGGTTGTCTTTATATCTATTAAATATCCACATATTTGTGAAGGCGAACGCTCTACAGTAATTATTCGGTCTCCGATACTGACATACTTAAAAACAGTACTCTTATTGAGGTGTACTATGGATTCGTCCAAAGTCGCTGTTTGATTTGGCGGAGACACTTGAACACCATTAACATCTGAAACAGCATAGTTAAACTGAACTTCAAATCGTTCTTCTATCTCTTTAAAAACAGCAACAAGAGATCGCTTCTTTCCTTCTTGGGAGAAACCTTTTACAGGCACTAAGAGAAGAAAAGTAAGAAAAAAAATAAACGCGCTATTCTGTTTTGTCATGTATGTTGACCGTATCTTTTGTTCGTATGCTGTAGGTCAAATTAAAGGGCTTAGTGATTTCCTGTAAAGCAGTATCTAACCTTTCGTGCTCAAAAGCTCCTGAAAATAATGCTTTTGGATTCCTTATTTCGAGGGTTATATTGACGCCAAACTGACGTTCCATTTCATGAAATACTTCATCAATAGGCACCTTGTCAAAGCTGCTGAAATGACGAATCCAGGTAGGAGTATTTTCTGGTTCTCTTTCTAGGTATGATTTTCCATCTACCCACCTAAACGCTTCTCCAGGAAATAGTTTTTGAGTGATGGTTGCGGTCTCTACTTGTACGACCCCTTCATAACAGCTAACTTCAAACCATCCAGAGCGTTCTTTTATATTGAATTCTGTTCCTAAAACCCTTACTATCCCCTGAGGTGTCTGTACGGTAAAGCTTGCTCCTTTGGCAACATCAAAAAAGGCTTCCCCTTGTAATTCTAGTCTGCGCTCATCTTTCCAATTCTCTTTGTTAAATACAAGCTGGGATTTAGCATTTAGAGTGACCTGTGATGCGTCGGGAAGGTTTATGACCTTTTGTTCCCCAAACTCGGTGTTATAACTAGTGATTGGCGTTTGATTCCATACCCACAATAATCCCATTGCGATAATAGCCGCGGCTGCAATAGCCTTATAATAGCGTTTGAACGACAGGCGTTCCGGTACTGCTTTCACGGCCATTCTAGTCGCAATAGAATCAAAAGATATTGGAGTCAACTGACCTGAAGCAGAAAAGCGTTGGGCCTCTTGAACAATGTCTTTGTATGCTTCGGCATTTTCCATGCGCTCAAAGGCTAATTTTTCTTCAGCCGTAAGCCCATCGTTAAGCCATTTTTCTATTAGGTAATTTTCTTCCATATATAACTACTACGTATATATAACACCTCTACTCTACTAAATCCTGAATCAGATATATTTTATTTCCACCAAAATCTCCTTGAGGACTTTAAACGCACTATATATTCTATATTCAACAACCCTCTTCGTTACGCCAAGCATTTCGGCAATTTCTTGCTGCTTCTTTCCTTCTACCTTGCTTAAGAGAAAGGCGGTCCTCTGTTCTTCACTTAATTGAGATAACGCTTTTTGGTAACGGACTAAAAACTC
>JBLHXM010000155.1:0-4445 GCA_047630395.1 Dokdonia sp. | reverse complement strand
GTCATCAAACCCAGTGCCACCCAAGCTGTAATTTTCATCCGAAAACTTACTAATAATGCCACTCCAAGTATTAATTCGGTGGCACAGAAGATGAGCGAGAGAGCCTGAGCATTATGAGCGAAAAATTCAAAGAACCCGCTAAGTGATGGTAAATCTGCGGCAAAAACCTCAAAATATTCCTGAAGTTTTAGGCCCGTTCCGTAAGGGTCGACTACTTTTACGAATCCCGAGAATATAAATTCTATTCCTACTAAGATGCGGATTATATTGGCGAATAATTTCATTTTTTGTGGTAGTTGTTTTAAAATCAGTCAGTACTATTTAACTTTATTAAACAAAATGCTGCGTAATTTATGATATCTTGATATCCTGATTTTACGCCTTCTGATATAAGTGTTATACCTTCGTTATCTTCTATTTGTTTGATGCGTAATAGTTTCATCAATATTATATCGGTCATAGAGCTTATCCGCATTTCACGCCATGCTTCTCCATAATCATGGTTTTTATCAAAGAGGAGTTGAATTACTTTGCCAATCTCATCAGAGTAAAGTTCGGTAAGCGTGTCTGTCGGAAGTTCTAAAGGAGAATCATCTGGTAATTTTGATTGAATCAACGCCATTACGCAGTAATTGATTATGCCAATAAATTCAGGCTCAATACCTTCATTCACTTTGCTAACACCTTTTTCCTGAAGAGTTCTGATGCGTTGTGCTTTAATAAATAACTGATCGGTGATACTTGGAAGTCGAAGAATTCGCCAAGAAGAACCATAGTCGTGATTTTTTTTCTCAAAAATATCTTGGCACTTTTTAATAACCTGTCGATATTCCGATTCGGTTTGTTTCATTTACTTTAATTTTGAGACAATCATTGAACTCACAAAACTATGAAAAAAACGCTGAACATAAACGGTGATATATTCGATTTGTCAATACCTAAAGTCATGGGCGTTCTTAATGCCACACCCGATTCGTTTTATGATAAAAGCCGGCTGGGTAATAGTAGAAAAGCATTAGAGTCAATTATAAATAATATGGTAGCCAGTGGGGTAGATATCATCGATGTAGGAGGGTATTCTACCCGGCCGGGTGCTGACGATGTTTCTGTGGCTGAAGAAATTAACCGAGTTTTGCCGGTAGTAAAATTAGTTAAAAGCTTATACCCAAACATCCCAATATCTATTGATACTTTTAGAAGTGAAGTTGCTGAAGAAGCTGTGGATGAAGGAGCAGATATAATTAATGATATATCAGGCGGAACGTTGGATAAGAATATGCCAATAGTTGTTGGTAAATTAAAAGTGCCATATATATTAACTCACAACCGCGGGACACCAAAAGGTATGCAGGCCCAAGCGGTCTACCAAAATGTAGTAACAGATGTACTTACGGAACTTAAGCAGAGGTTACTTTTTTTCGAGGAAAAAGGTGTTAAAGACATAATTATTGATGTTGGCTTCGGCTTTGCCAAAAACGTAGAACAGAATTTTCAACTTCTGCATTCTTTAGAATCGTTTCAAAGTTTAAATCGGCCAGTTTTAGTTGGCGTTTCGAGAAAGTCAATGATATGGAAGACATTGCAAAGTTCACCAAAAGAAGCATTGAATGGTACAACAGCTTTGAATATGTACGCTCTTTCAAAAGGGGCAAGTATTCTCCGCGTTCACGATGTCAGAGAAGCAAAAGAGGTTGTAACTCTCTTCAGTAAAATGGCAAATAGGTGATTTTTTCACCGTATAATAATTTTCTTATTAGTTTTGTGTATAATCTTTTTATTGTTCCAAACTAAATCATCTATATTTACATAATGCAATAGACATATTGCTTTCAACTGAAATCTAAAACATTAAAATGCTATGAAAAGAAGTTTTCTTTTAAATGCCTTACTCCTCGTAACGAGCTTAGTTGCTTTTGCACAGCCCCCGGCTAATCTAATGGCTACATTGGGCTCTGCCCCTAATTCGGTAAACTTAAATTGGACTGCACAAGTAGCACTACCCGTAGATAGTGTTCGGGTTTTACACAGAAGAACGGGTACGACAACGTGGATGATGTCGCCAAACTTTGTACCAACTACAACTACTTGGACTCATACCGGACTGATGGCTTTTACTACTTACGAGTATAGCCTACAGGTTGGAGACGTTCCTGCCATAGCAGGACCTACTGTATGGACGCCGAATCCAGCTGCTTCTTCTGCTGGTCCAAACTATGCTATTATACTGACACCACAGACCGTTCCGAGTGCACCAACTAATTTGTTCATTGATTTGGCTAAAACCACCACAATGTCGCATAATATTACTTGGGATGATAATGCCACAAATGAAGATGGATATGAAATAGCCCATAGTAGTGACGGTTTTAACTTCACAACTATTCGCCAAGTCAGCCCTAACCTAAATGATTTCTTTTTGGGTGGACTGTATCCTGACAGGAATGTGATTATAAAAGTTCGTTCTTACAATGTAACTCCTGCAGGTGTTGAGCAGTTTAGTCCTTACTCGAATGTAGTTGCAGCTAAGACGCTTAGAAATCCTCCAGCAGCACCAACGGCTCTCACTGAAGTGCAAACTTGTGTTAACGAAACTTCTTTTTACTGGTCACACCCTAACGTAGGAACAGTAGATGAATTTTGGGTAGAGCAGTCTCCTGACGGAGTAAATTATAGGATACACGATAAATTTGCTGTCGGTTCATACACTTTAGGAAGTGCTTATAAAGTACAGAGCTTGCCTGCTGGGAAAGATCAATTTTTTAGGATACGTGCCGTAAATAACGTAAATAGTCTAAACTCAAGCTTGCGAGCTATGGGGCCAACTTCTACGGTTCTGAATGTTAAGGCTAAAACACCTACGGGTCCACCACCACCAACTAATTTACGGGTTATAATCAAAACAGACTCCGTCGTGACATTCGCTTGGAATCAGCCTTACGGGTTTGATTTTATCTGTAACACAAACGTTCGTACTGCAACGCACCTTCGTTTCCGAATTAACGATGGCCCGCTTCAGGAAAGAATACTAGATGCAAACGCAACTACTATTAATTTAAGAGACTTACCACAAGGTGCCAAAGTTGAATTTGGAGTTTATGGAGTAAATGGTTTTTATGGCCTTGAGTCTGAAACAATATATATTACTACTACACTTCTTGGGCCACCAGCTGCTCCAACTAAGTTCTTTACCAGTTCGAATATTGATGTGTACAAAACACCAAATATTTCCATGACTTGGACTGACAATTCAAATAACGAAGATAAGTTCGTTGTCGAAGCAACTATTGATACATTAGCGGGTATTAGCTTCGCAGTATCACTTGCTCCAGATGTAAATTATTACACGCATATCCCGGTTGATGAAGGTGTTACGTGGTATTACCGTTCGTACTCAATGAACTCTTTTGGAAGGTCTGCAAATTCTAACTGGTCATTCGGACGGGTTGAGTACTCTCAACTTCCAGAAAAGCCTTACAATTTAAGAGGTAGTCTATCGAATGGGAAAATCTTCCTGAATTGGAAAGATGATACTCTTCGTGAAGAAAACTTTGAGGTTGAGCGTTCGGAAGATGATGGAACGACATTTGCAAAAGTTGGTACTGCTTTAAGGAATATGCTTACGTTTAATGATTCAACAATGGAGCGTGGCAAAACTTATAAGTATCGTGTACGTGCGGTGAATACCTTGGGTGGCTCTGGCTACTCTAATATGGTTACGTTCACTATGCCTGCCGTTATTGCAGCTACATCTTCGGTAGAAGACTTGATTTCTGTATTCCCTAATCCTGCTGTTAACAGAGTACGTGTGAATGTTCCTGAGTTCATCAGTGAGGAAGGTGGTTTTGTAAGTGTTTATGATCAAGGTCAAAAACTCGTTTACAAAGGCAAGATAAGTGTTGGTAATAATGAGCATAACTTTGATATGCAAAACCTTAGAGAGGGAATGTACGTGATTGTTATTACAACAGATACGCAAAAAATCAGCAAGAAAATTTACAAGAAATAAGACATAATTTCTAAGAAATAGAGAGGCGGGATAAACTGAAAAGTTTATCCCGTTTTTTGTTTGCTGATAGTCATACAATAGACTTCTTTCTCAATTAAAACTCGGTGTATTTCATGTGGTTTGTGGCTTTTTTAAGGTCTACAATTGCACTTACATTTCCCCAGTTTTTATCGTAATTTTTATGTTTCCCCCTAAACCTGCTACTGCATATCCTGAATATTTTACAGCAGCGGTTGAGGTGTTCGACCACCACCCTTTTTGAAGCTTGCCGCTTGTTGTCCTCTTTCTGCTCTTGGGTCAATGATTTGTTTTTTGATTTCTTATGGGGTATAATGCACTTATTATAAATGTGTTGTATCCCCAAAAAGCCCAAGTCTGCCAAAATAGTGATGTCCTTTGCCAGTTCGGGGTTTTTATCTTTCAGCATCTTAAAATCGTG
>JBLHXM010000154.1:0-4625 GCA_047630395.1 Dokdonia sp. | reverse complement strand
CCAAGCTACTATCTATAAACCGAATGGTATTGGTGGCAAATAAATTCTTCCGTTCCAATTGATCCTTCTCGCGCACAACTACAGAAGCATTTAAATAATCAATCAGTCTAAATTTATTAGGCCCCGTCAAACTCAATTCAAGAATAGAGGAACCAGCTGGTTGCTGTCTTACTTCAATTCTACGATAGCTACGCACCGTGCCATTAAAATCGCCATTACTCACTAAATAAACAGCTCCAATATTTCCAGCAATCCCTGTGGGCTTAAGTATCCCTCTTAAAAAAGGAGTACTAATAGTGTCGCCTAATGTATACACCATCCTAAAGGCCTCTTTTGGAGCCGGGACAGCTGATGCAACCAAATTCCCATAATCAAAAAGTCGCATACTCCCTCCATTGAAAGGTATGTTGAATTCAAATTGATCTGCATCTAATTGTTTTATCGTAATACCTCTACCATACAGCTGCGGATATCCATCTTGAAGTTTTAATACAAAAGGGATTTTTCCATACACATCCTCCAATTGGTATTCCCCCTGCTTGCGATACGATGTGTAAAACTGAAGTCGTTGAACCGCCTTTTCTGCATGGGTTCTAGATTTAAAAAGCACGATATTGGTTTGGACCTTATCGGTCGTTCCTCCCCAATTGAAAATTAAACTAGTATTCCCTGTAAAAAGTGGATTCTGATCGTCTTTAATGGAGATCAGATTACTACTGCGATACACAGGAACTTTACGCACATTATTATAGTAGGCGACGGCATAAGCAACACCTAATGTGAGTATAAAGAGCGGCCATAAACTAATGACTTTAAAAAGGAACCCTTTAAAGTCAAAAAAACTTCCCGTTTCTTTTAATTCAAAATCTTCTTCCATCTAGAGTCGTGTAAATAAAAATATGGTAGTAGCCAGCGCGGTTATTACGGTTAGGATCGTCCTAAAACTATCCAAACCTGTCGTTCCAACACCAATACTTTTCTGCGGTAATGGATTCACTAAAATTAAGTCATTGGGTTGTACATAATAATAAGGCGATTGCATCGCTTCAAGTTTGGTTAAATCCACATGATGTACTTTTTGACCGCCAGGGTACTGTCGGATAATGACAATATCGGTAAGGTCTCCCGTAGAAGGAACGCCTCCAGAATTAGCAATTGCGTCCATTAATGACAATTTTTCTGTGAGCTCTATTTTGATGCCTGAAGCTCCAATCTCACCCGCCATGGTGTAGCGTATTCCTGCCAACTTCACCGTGACAAATAACTTAGCTTCTGGTTTTAAAAATTCTTCCATCAATCGTTTCTCAATAATCCCCCTCACTTCTTCTGTCGTTCTTCCTAAAACATTGAGTTCTCCTAACGTAGGCATTCTGATATTTCCATGTCTATCGATTGCGAAACCATCATAATAATACCCTTCATCCAAGGTGACTGACGCTACTCCTGTAGGATTGAACATTTCTACCAATTCCTGATCCAACGCTTTAATTCGGATACTTAGGACATCACTGATTTGAAGACGATATGGGGGTTGTTCTTTGTGCAAACTGATTAAACTATCATTTGCAGCCTTTGATTCTTGAAGATACGTAAGCTTTTTTGTAGGAATACAAGACGCTGTGCCTAGTACAACAAGCAAAAGCAAAAGAAACGCAGGGTATCTCATAAAAGTTTAGGTTAAGTAGACAAATATAGGTTTTCATCGGTAATAATGAAAGATACATGGATAGAATGACGGGCATCGCTCGCTATAGCATCTCGAATTATCAAAAAATAGGCTATTGCCCTAGACACTCTGTCACACTGAGCACTTCGATAGACTCAGCATAGCACCTGTCGAAGTGCACCTGTTACACTCAGCCTTATGGAAACACTCTGCCAATCTGAGTACTTCGATAGACTCAGCAAAGCACCTGTCGAAGTGCACCTGTCACACTGAGATAGCAGAAGTGAAAGCTCGAAGTGCGAAAGCTAAAAAAGCCTTCATATATAGGCGTTAACATTCCAGAAAGAAAAGGTACTTTTGCCAACAATTAATCACGTTTTAAAATACCATACCCTTGAACTACCTTTCTGTTGAACATATAGCCAAGTCTTTTGGCGAAAATATCTTATTTGATGATATCTCTTTTGGCATCAATAAAGACCAAAAAATAGGCTTTGTCGCCAAAAATGGTAGTGGAAAAACATCCCTACTACAAATTATAGCTGGAATAGAAGCAACAGATGGTGGCCAAGTAATTTCCCGAAAAGGAATTACGATTTCCTACTTACCGCAGGAACCAGACCTCAATCCCAAATTAACGGTTGAAGAAACAATATTTGCAAGTGATAATGCCGTACTTAAGACTATTGCAGCCTACGAAAAGGCCTTGCTCAATATAGACGACCAAGATGCCTATCAAATAGCATTTGATGCCATGGAGGCCGCTCAGGCTTGGGATTTTGAAACGCAGTACAAACAAGTACTTTCTAAATTAAAACTAAACGATCTGGAACGCCAAGTTTCACTCTTGAGTGGGGGACAAAAAAAGCGACTGGCACTTGCCTCTTTACTACTGAGCAAGCCTGACCTTGTTATCCTCGATGAGCCTACTAACCACTTGGATTTAGAGATGATCGAATGGCTGGAGGAATATTTTAAAAAAGAGAACCTCACCATCTTTATGGTGACGCATGATCGGTACTTCTTAGAAAATGTTTGCAATGAAATCATCGAACTCGATCACGGGAAGCTCTATAGTTATAAAGGGAATTATGGATATTACTTAGAGAATAAAGATGCGCGCTTAGCAAATGAAGCAACAGAAACTGCCAAAGCAAAATTATTATATAAAAAAGAACTGGCATGGATGCGCCGCCAACCCAAAGCGCGTACAACCAAGTCCAAATCTCGTATCGACGATTTTTATGAAATCAAAGAACGTGCTAGTCAGCGTAGAAACGATCATGTCGTTCAACTGGAAATCAACATGGAACGCCTAGGAAGTAAGATTCTAGAATTCCACAAGGTGAGTAAGGCTTTTGGAGATTTGACCATGCTCGACCAATTTGAATATGTATTCAAAACAGGAGAACGTATTGGTATTATTGGGAAAAATGGAACAGGAAAGACTACCTTTTTAAATGTGATGACTGGCGCTTTACTTCCAGATGGCGGGAAAGTGATTGTAGGTGATACCGTTAAATTTGGGTACTATAACCAGAATGGTATTGATATCAGTCCAGGTCAAAAAGTGATTGATGTCATTAAAGAATATGGGGAATATATTCCGCTCAAAAAAGGGCGTATTATTTCAGCAAGTCAATTACTCGAACGTTTCCTTTTTGACCCTAAAAAGCAATACGACTTTGTAGACAAATTAAGTGGTGGAGAACGTAGACGTCTGTACTTATGTACCGTCTTTATTCAAAATCCTAACTTCCTTATTCTCGATGAACCTACCAATGATTTAGACGTAGTTACCCTAAATGTCTTGGAAAACTTCTTATTGGATTTCCCTGGATGTCTTGTCGTTGTCTCTCACGACCGTTACTTCATGGATAAAATCGTAGATCACCTTTTTGTATTTAAAGGCGAAGGTGTGATTAGTGATTTCCCTGGAAACTATTCTGACTATCGCGCTTATGAAGGGAATGTAAGTTTTTCAAACACAGATACTCCAAAAAAAGCCGAAAGTAAGACTGTAAAAATTGAAGCAAACACTGCTCCTGAAGGAGGTAAAGAAAACTGGAAAGAGAAACAAACCAGTGGAAAGAAACTTAACTTCAATGAACAAAAAGAATACAGCAAACTCGAACGTGAAATAGCACAATTGGAACGTGAAAAGGAAGTCAAGGAAAAACTATTTCTGAATCCCGATCTCACCCAAGATCAAATTCAAGAAGCCTCCCGATCACTGCAAGAGATCTTGAATAGTAAGGAAGAGAAAGAAATGCGTTGGTTTGAACTTGCCGAAAAGTCAGAAAGTTAATTTCCTGTTGTTGTTTTTCTTGATATCTTTAGAGAACCCGAATCACACAACATGAAAAAGACAAAGATTTTAATGGTCTGCCTTGGCAATATCTGTCGATCCCCTTTGGCAGAAGGCATTTTGTCCAGCAAATTGAATCCAGCATTGTTTAATGTAGACTCAGCCGGCACTGGCGACTGGCATGTAGGAAATCCTCCCGACAAACGAAGTATTGCCGTTGGAAAGGTAAACGATGTGCATATAGACCACCTCAAAGGAAGACAATTTACATCCAATGATTTTAACGTCTTCGATCGCATCTATGTAATGGATAGTTCTAATCTATCCGATGTCCTCGCTTTGCGCGAAAATGGAACACAAGCCACTAAAGTACATATGATTTTAGATGTGTTATTTCCTGGAGAAAATGTCGATGTTCCAGATCCATACCATGGCGAGACTATGGATTTTGAGCGTGTTTATGACATGCTAGATCAAGCGTGCATCTTAATCGCTGAAGACCTATCTTCTTTGTCAAAATAGTACCTTCCCTATTTTTGTATATTTATAGAAAAATCAAACGATACATTCATGAAGACTTTAAAAATCCTACTCTGCCTGGTGACTACTTTCTGTGCAGCGCAAAATCCTGCCCTTGACCTTCAGTCTTTT
>JBLHXM010000153.1:0-4679 GCA_047630395.1 Dokdonia sp. | reverse complement strand
GACTTAGGCTTACAGTCGGCCAAATTGCAATTGGATGTTACCTTAGCAAGAGGGTTGAATTATTATACAGGAGCTATTTTTGAAGTAAGTGCTCCAGAAGGCGTGTCCATGGGAAGTATTGGTGGCGGTGGTCGTTATGATGATCTTACCGGTATTTTTGGATTGAAAGATATAAGCGGAGTAGGGATTTCGTTTGGCTTGGATAGAATTTATTTAGTGATGGAGCAGCTCGGGGTATTTCCAGATGAAGCTGTTGAAGGAACCAAGGTGTTATTTATTAATTTTGGAGATGCTGAAGCTAGTTATGCTATGAAGGCTATTAGTGTTCTAAGAGCCAACGATATTGCCGCCGAATTGTATCCAGATAAAATGACCTCTGGCAAGCACATGAAAAAACAAATGACCTATGCCAATCGACGTGAGATCCCTTTTGTAATCCTAGCAGGTGATCAGGAAGTCAAGGATCAGACATTCACTGTAAAAGATATGATTGCAGGTACTCAAGAAACAATTACTTTGGACGGATTGATCGCTCAATTAAGTAATGCATAGGGCTGCTATGTTCTACTGTGTTTTCGAGCGGTTTTTTTATTCTCATACCCACATTAATCAATAATAGCTATGTCTACACTTGTTCAAATATCGGTACTTCCTGAAAAAGTTGAAGACGACGATTATATCGCAGAATTGGCTTTTAAGAAAGCGCGATTACGAGCAGATGATGTTCGTGAGTGGGATATTCGGAAACGCTCAATTGATGCGCGAAAGGAACCTGTAAAGATTTTATTGCAAATTGAGTTCTGGAAAAATGACGAAGCTAGGGAAGAAATTCCTCCTTTTGTGGCGCAAGATGTATCTAATGCTAAAGAAATTGCAATTATAGGAGCGGGACCTGCTGGTCTATATGCTGCATTGCGTGCTATTGAGGGCGGACTAAAACCCATCATCTTTGAACGTGGAAAAGATGTAAGAGCCCGTAGGCGAGATCTTGCAGCTATTAATAAAGATCATATCGTAGACCCCGATTCCAACTACTGTTTTGGAGAAGGAGGGGCGGGTACGTATTCGGATGGAAAGCTATACACCCGTTCAAAAAAACGAGGAAACGTTCTTAAAGCCTTGGAGTGGTTTGTCCATTTTGGAGCCGTTGAAGATATCCTAGTAGATGCCCATCCACATATAGGAACCAATAAATTGCCCAAGATTATCACTAATATGCGTGAAGCCATCATTGCAGCGGGTGGCGAAGTGCGCTTTGGTCATAAATTGACAGACCTGAAGGTTATAGATAATGCAATCACAGCGATTCAAATTAATGAAACAGATTGGTTGGATTTTGAGAATGTCATTCTAGCCACTGGACATTCGGCACGAGATATTTTCTATTTACTTCACAAACGCGGGATTAAAATAGAAGCCAAAGCTTTTGCTCTTGGCGTGCGTATTGAGCACCAACAAGAACTCATAGATCAGATTCAATACCATGGAGATAGTGATAATCCTTATTTGCCACCAGCGTCCTATAGTTTGGTACAGCAAATAGATGGAATGGGCGTCTATTCTTTCTGTATGTGTCCAGGAGGGATCATCGCTCCTTGTGCAACCGCTCAAGACGAAGTTGTTACCAATGGATGGAGTCCTAGTAAGCGTGATAATCCCTATGCCAATTCTGGGATAGTGGTGAGCGTTGAGCCAAAGGATTTACCAAATTATAAAGAAGGAGATCCTTTTGTGTGCTTAGATTTTCAAAAGAAAGTGGAACATGATTGTTGGGTGGCTGCAGGAAAAACACAGGCAGTTCCAGCGCAACGCATGCGAGATTTTGTGGATGGCCGACTATCAACCAAGTTCCCAAAGACTTCGTATCAACCGGGCATCGTGAGTGTGGATCTTAATAAAGTCCTCCCTCCATTAATTGCAAAACGTTTAAAGAAGGCTTTTTTAGGCTTTGGTCGCAAGATGAAAGGCTATTTAACCAATGATGCAGTCATCCATGCACCAGAGAGTAGAACATCTTCTCCTATTTCTATTCCTAGAGACTGGGAAACCTTGGAACATGTGGAAGTTAAAGGATTATATCCTTGTGCTGAGGGTGCAGGATATGCCGGAGGTATTATGTCTGCTGCTATTGATGGCATCAATTGCGTAGATAAGATTTTGGAAAAGTACGCTTTCGCGAAAGCGCCCATAGAAGGGGTGGTTCCCATCGCTGAAGCTCCTAAAGTTAAGAAGAAGCGTAAACGCATCGAATAGTAGTAGTCGCCATGTTGTAACTCAGGTTATACTGGGATCTTTTTTTTCTTCTTGTGCGGTTTTTACATAGGGACGTACAATCAATCGGAGTCCGTTATTGTAACGGAAGTAATTCCACATCCAGTTGATAAGAACGATTAAACGGTTTCTAAAGCCAACTAATAAAATAAGGTGCACCGACATCCAGACCATCCAAGCGAAAAAACCCTGAAACTTAAAACCTTTAGTCTCTACTACGGCTTTGTTTCTTCCTATAGTCGCCATGGACCCTTTGTCATTATAGACAAAGGGCATTCCTTTTTTATTTCGGATTTGTTTATTAAAGAGCTTGGCAAGATATTTCCCTTGCTGCATGGCTACAGAAGCGACCATGGGTAGACCTTCAGGATAGCGTTTGGATTGAATGAGTCCAGCGTCGCCCAGGACATAGATATTAGACGTATGGTTCATGAGACAAAAACCGTCTGTATAAATGCGGTTGCCTCTCCCTACATGCTCTTGGGCGATTCCTTCAGGGAAAGTACCCTTGACACCCGCAGCCCAAATGAGCGTATCCGTGTTAAAGGTATCGTTGCCATTTGTATGTACGATGTTGTCTGAATAGTCGGTAACAAAGGTATCTATCCAGATATGTACTCCTAATGTCTTTAGTGCTTTATGTGCCTTTTCTGAGGAACGGTCACTCATAGGAGCCAAAACTCGTGAGGCCGCTTCTATCAAATGGATTTTCATGACGCGTAAATCGAGGTCTGGAAAATCCTTGGGTAATATTTTGTTTTTAAGCTCGGCCAGTGCGCCGGCAAGTTCAACGCCTGTAGGACCAGCACCTACGATCACAAAATTCATTAAAGATTCCCGATAGATTAAATCGGTGGTGTTTAATGCTTTTTCAAAATTCCCCAATATTTTAGAGCGAAGGTTTAAGGCATCCGTGAGCGATTTCATAGGAAGTGAGTTTCGCTCGATAGCATCATTCCCAAAGAAATTATTAGTTGCTCCTGTTGCGATGACGAGCTTGTCATAGGACAAATCTCCAATATCGGTTTCGAGAACAGAGCTGTCTTGATGTATTTGTTTGACCTGGGCGAGTCTGTAAAAGGTGTTCTTTTTTTTACGTAGTATTTTCCGAATAGGGTAGGCGATTGAATCTGGTTCTAAACCTGCCGAAGATACTTGGTATAATAACGGTTGAAATGTATGATAGTTATTCTTGTCAATAAGCACTAATTGGTAGCTATTAGTGTCGATATGTTTTGCGACTTGAAGTCCTGCAAATCCGGCCCCGATGACAACGATTCTAGGTAGATCGATAGTGGGAATATTCATAGCTAATATTTGTTATAAAGATACGAAAAAGGCGGACTAAAGTATTGAGGTATATATGTTATAACAGCCTCTGAAGTGAAGAACGCACACATCTATTGTGTATGTCAATGGTGCGGTATAACAATAAAAAAGGGCACCCTAGGGTGCCCTTTCATTAACCAGTTATATATAGCTGTATTAAGTTCTTAGTTATTCTGTGTAACTGTAGAACCGTTACCGTTACCTAACTGAGTAACTACACTCATGTGAGTTGTTCCTGTTTGAGAAACTGCACTCATGTTAGAGTTTCCGTTCTGTAAAACAGTACTCATGTTAGATAAACCGTCTTGAAAAACAGTAGAACCGTTAGCATCTCCATTCTGATCTACGTCAGACATGTTCATGTCTCCGTTTTGATCTACGTCAGAATCATTTAAATCTCCATTTTGATCTGTAGTACTTACGTTTAGATCTCCATCTTGAATTGTAGAGGCAACGTTATCGTCTCCAATAGATGTGTTTTGAGCATCATTGAAGTTTCCAAATTGACCAATGTAAGCATCATTTCTGTCTCCTACTTGATAGTTTCCAAAAGAACCACCGTTGGCATCATTGCTGTTACCAACTTGCTCAATTTCTCCCATGTTCAAATCTCCGTACTGTCCTGAACCAGAGTTGTTATCATCTCCAATAGAAGAGTTTGTAGCTTCGTTATCGTCACCTTCTTGGTTGATACCCCAGATAAGAGAAGCACCACCACCTAAGTTACGATCACCAATTTGATCAGAACTAGCGAAGTTAGAATCTCCAGTTTGAGTAATTTTAAACTGGTTATCAGCACCATCTTGTCTTAGGTTGTCCATTGTGTTATCGTTACCTACTTGATCAACGTCAGCGTTGTTACGCTCTCCAGTTTGGTAAACACCCCAAGAACCACCATTTGCAGTATTCCCATTTCCTAATTGATTGATGTCAGAAACGTTATCCTCACCACCTTGACGAGTTCCAGCGTTGTTGTCATCTCCAGTAGAAGTTGTACGAGCGTCGTTGTTCGTACCAGTTTGATACGTTCCCCAGATAAGAGAAGTACCTCCACCTAAGTTGCGGTTACCATCTTGTAA
>JBLHXM010000152.1:0-4773 GCA_047630395.1 Dokdonia sp. | reverse complement strand
CAAGTTTTGCCCGTAAGACGAACGATACTTCATACGTCCCACCGCTTTAATAAGCTCAGGATGTAATCCATGGATACCCAAATCAATGACTGTGCGTTTTCCAACTTCCACAATCTCCTGTTCAATCTGTTTACTTGTTTTCTTAACCACCTCTTCAATACGCGCAGGGTGAATACGACCATCGGTAACTAATTTATGCAAGGATAAACGTGCTACTTCACGGCGTACACTATCAAAACAAGATAAGATAATCGCGTCTGGAGTATCATCTACTATGATTTCAACACCAGTTGCTGCTTCTATCGCTCTAATATTTCGCCCTTCACGACCGATAATACGACCTTTTACGTCATCACTTTCAAGATTGAAAACAGATACACAGTTTTCTACCGCTTCTTCCGTACCAATACGTTGGATGGTATTAATGATAATCTTCTTTGCTTCTTGTTCAGACGTCATTTTGGCTTCTTCCATCGCACTTTGGATATAACCCATCGCCTCAGTCTTTGCCTGATCTTTAAGAGATTCTACTAGTTGTTCTTTGGCATCATCGGCAGATAACCCGGAAATTACTTCCAGCTGCTGAATTTTATTTTGATGCATCTTATCAATCTCGTTCTGCTTCTTTTCAAGGTAGTCAACTCGTTTTGTATAGTCTGCTACTTTATCCTCTGCATTTTGGTTGATTATCTTTGTTTTTGACAACTCACTTCCCAATTGAGATTCTTTGTCACGAGCACGTTTTTCAGTCTCCGCCATTTTCTTATCTCTAGAAAGAATCACCTTTTCGTGCTCAGACTTGAGTTCAATAAACTTCTCTTTGGCCTGAAGCATCTTCTCCTTCTTCAATGTTTCACCTTCCGACTTGGCTTCCTTTAAGATCCCTTGAGCACTTTTCTTTGCACGTTGTATCATTTGGGAGGCATTGTTACGCTCTAGCATTTTTGCGGCCAAAAAGCCAAATGCTAATGCGATCACACCTACTATAAATAAAAGTACTGTATGTTCCATATGGTGTATTACTATCAAGATATCTTATAAGAAAATATCTTCAATGGTTAATTGATGGTTGGCGAACGATTCACCATTTTTGCTCATTAGAGCGTATAAAAAAGCCTGCATTAGTCGCGCATTTTGTATAAACTCCTAAAGTAAGGATTAGGGCTAGTAAACTGATCAAGGATCCGTCTACCTGAATAAATTCAGTAACGGCATGCTTTTACAATTAAGAGTCACCCTTTATAAAAAATAACTGTTGAGTTTATCAAAAAAATAACCAATGCAGGCAGTAATATGCTGTTGTATGTAAAGAACGTTTATGTTAAATTCTCGTCTAATAATTTGCATAAGGCTTCTAACCTCGCTGCAGTCTCATCACTCAGAGAATCTTCATCTATTGATTGTTGGGTAACCTGTGAAGCAAATTGTAAGGCACACATGGCCAATACATCCTGCTTATCCCTAACGGCGTAACTCTCTTCAAATTGCTTGATCATAACCTCGATATCCTTCGTGGCTTTACGCAACCCTTCCTCCTGTTCAATCGGAATAGTAAGCGGATACACACGATCTGCTATGGACAATTTAATTTTAAGTTTCTCTGCCATGATATTGCGCTATTCAGAAAGTGTTACAATGCATGCATCGATCTCCCTAACTAAGGCATTTATTTTGAGTTTGGTTTCCCTTTTATATTCGTTACTGCCTAGTAATGCATTTGCAGTTTTGAGTGTCTTGTACTTTTGATCCCCAACATCTAATTGAGATTTTAGTTGCTCATTTTCATGTTGCAATGCAGTAACTTTTTGGTATAAAAGTACCTGCTTTTGCTTCACATCTTCGTATTGTTTTAACAAAGTAGCGATTCTAAATTCAAGAGAATCAACAACTTCAGACAGACTACTCATAATGTTTGTGCATAAACTACGATTCACAAAGTTAACATTCGAAGGATACTTTTACAATAGAATACCATAAAATTTAGAATATAGGACTCAAACCGATGTATAAATACTCAATAATACCTGATTACCTGCGGGTTACGCTTTCGCGAAAGCGTACTAATCACACATCTCGCAAGCTCCAGATCACAAATCAAATCCTAAACACGAAGTACTTCAGACCAAAATTCTCATCCCTAACGTCTTGCCCCTTGACAAAACCCAAAAGTGATTGATATTTCATACCATGGGCTTCCTGCTAATTTATTACTTTTGAATAAAATCTACCTTCGTGAATTTTATACGTACCACAGAACAAGACTCTAACTACGATCATCTCGAAAAGATGAGTACCACGGCGCTCTTGACGCATATAAATACGGAAGACAAAACCGTACCCTTAGCTGTCGAAAAAGTCATTCCGAATATTGAAAAACTCGTTGATGAAGTGGTAGCCAAATTGGAAATAGGTGGCCGCTTATTCTATATGGGAGCCGGAACCAGTGGACGCCTAGGTGTGGTTGATGCTAGTGAGTGTCCGCCAACTTTTGGTGTCTCTCATGACCTTGTTGTGGGGCTTATTGCCGGAGGAGATGTCGCTATCAGAAAAGCCGTCGAGTTTGCCGAAGACAGCGCAAATCAAGGATGGGAAGATTTACTTACCCATGACATTTCAAATAGAGATATGGTTATAGGTATTGCTGCCTCAGGAACAACGCCTTATGTAATAGGTGCTCTTGAAAAATGTAACGAAGCAGGGATTAGTACAGGATGTATCAGTTGTAACGCAAATAGTCCACTTTCGCAAACAGCTCAATTCCCTATTGATGTTGTAGTAGGTCCAGAATTTGTAACGGGCAGTTCTCGTATGAAAGCTGGAACCGCACAGAAGTTAGTACTTAATATGATCTCTACAGCTACTATGATTAAATTGGGCCACGTACGCGGAAATAAAATGGTCGACATGCAATTAAGCAATCACAAATTGGTTGGGAGAGGCACACAAATAGTCATGAAAGCACTATCTATTTCTGAAAAAAAAGCTAAAGAATTACTACTAGAACACGGAAGTGTGCGCAATGCAATCACCAATTATGGGAACAAATAAAGAAGTGCTTTTTAAAGGGGTTAAAATCATGGGAGGAACGCTATTTCTGATAATCTTAGCGCCAGTTGTTTTAAATTCTTCCTTCAAAAATCAAGATCATCCCTTTTTCATACCTGTATTAGGTGTTGGAATCATCTGCCTATTTGCTGCTATTTATTTTGGATTTAAGGGGATTAAGACCCTTATGAGAGCCTTATTTGACGATTAAACACCTTAATATTTAGTAACTGGGCTAGATGCATTCTATCCTAAATGCAAATATCCCGTCAGACTTCGTTGATGGACAAGCTGAATACTTTTAATCTTTTGGGCAACTCCCGCCAAATGGGACCGCGCTATCTACTCATACGCTTCGGCCTTCTTTCGTATTGACTCAAAAGGCTTGCAGGGTATCCACTTCTATCACTTTTGCTAGCACATCTCGAACTAACTGCGTATCATAAAATGGATTTCAATTTCTTCCAAAAAACCTTTTCATGGAGGTGCTATGTAAAATGAAATCTTACCAATCCACACTATTCATTCAACACAGCAGGTAGGATATAATCAGTCATCATCCTATTAACGTCAGAATGGATATATGCTAAATTATAGGCAGCAGCAGTTACTACGATGACAAATGGTAGATCCTTGAAAATAAAAATCTTATTGCCTCCAATTCCAGTACAAAAAGCAACTTCGTACTCCTTGCTCGCTACGTTATACACTTTATTCCAAAACAAATACCCATAGTATCCATGATCTTGATCCGGTTGTATAACTTGTTTAGCCAAGCTTTTTTCTACCCATGATTCTCCCAGTATTTGATCTCCGTTCCAGCGTCCTATATTCTTGTAGAGTAGTCTATAGTTTTATTTGGATATAACAGCCAATAAAGTCCCAATCTCACCCAGTCATCCATTGGGTCCATATTTTCTTCATTACCCGGACTGTCAAAATTACCATTGTCACCTTGAAAACCAGAAGTCATTATCAACAATGATTGAATGCTTATCGATTCTTTTGCCTTGCTCTAATTGGCAAACAATTTAAGATCATAAAAATATATTAGTTTGAGGTCTTCATTTCATATAAAGCCATCATCAATTGCTATACCAATCATCACTGAGGCAATGCTTTTACCAACAGATCTAGGTCATGCAACCTATCTCTTCCGGCCCCATTAAAGTCTTCTTCAAGGAGTCATTTCCCTTCTGTTATAACTACAATACCCTTGATATCCTCGAATCTCCTTTCCAAAATCTTCATATTGAGTGCTTCTATTCGACCGACATCAAACGTATCATCAGGGATTTCCCATCCACTTTCCGATTGGATCTCTTGAATCATAGTTTGATCTTCGCTAATGGCTAAATCAGGAAAATCAGCGACATCGACAGTTAGATTTTCTGAAGTCAACAACCATCCTACCTTCAAACCGTCATTTTATATATAGGTTACAGCAATTATCAAATTGCATTCATAATATGTATCAAGTCAAACACGCACAATTATTACTGGTCTAACCATGTTTCATAAACAGGCCTTTGACAGCAAGATACTAGAAACTATTTCTGTAAAATATTTGCATTATATTGATGAGGATATAAGAGCTATAAGCATACATTTTATGGTCATAAAAAAGATAATCAAGCCCAAACCGTGTGTTCTAGGTAAGCCTAGATACAATTGAACTTGCACACAGAGACATCCACTTCGGTTATATGCTTCTTGAAGCAGCTACTA
>JBLHXM010000151.1:0-4817 GCA_047630395.1 Dokdonia sp. | reverse complement strand
GAAACCTGCTTGAGTTAGCTGTGGATGCAGCACGAAAACGTGCAACTTTAGGGGAAATATCTGATGCTATGGAAAAGGAGTTCGGACGATACAAAGCTGTAGTTCGTTCCATTTCAGGTGTATATTCCGGAGAAGTGAAAAAGAATGAAGACTTTATTGCCGCCCAAGCTGCGGCCGATGCGTTTGCAGAGCAGGAGGGAAGACGCCCTCGAATTCTAGTTGCCAAAATGGGACAAGATGGCCATGATAGAGGTGCTAAAGTCATTGCTACATCGTTTGCTGATATTGGTTTTGACGTAGATATCGGTCCTCTTTTTCAAACTCCGAAAGAAGTGGCTAAGCAAGCTATTGAAAATGACGTTCACATTGTAGGCGTGAGTTCACTCGCTGGCGGACATAAAACGCTCGTTCCGGCCGTAATTCAGGAACTAAAGAACTATGGTAGAGAAGATATTATGGTCGTAGCTGGCGGTGTAATCCCTCATCAGGATTACGACTTCCTTCATGAAAATGGAGTAGCCTTTATCTTCGGACCGGGAACCGTAATTGCTACAGCTGCGCAGGAAATTCTGAATCAACTTTCCGTTTAATTACCCGATTTGTCAACGAATGCTGGTCATAATTCGAAATATAAGGTAAAATTGATATGTAAATGTACTTTGTAACCTTGTGAATGTAACGTCATTTTTAATCGTTACTCTCCACTAACTCAATCATTTTTATCGACTTGAAAATATTTAAATAGTTTCATTCTAAAGCGACCACCATATGAAGTTTGCTATTTTATGGGTCTACTAGATATTTGTACAACGACCATGTAATCCGGTGGCCTGATAAGTCAAACGTTCTGATAAAGAGTTAATTATGATTCGTGTTTCTAGTCTTAGTTCATCCAAAGAACAGACTGAAAAACATTGTTACTTATCCTGAAGAAGTAGTAACTGCTCATATCGTATTTTTCTTTTGGTCTAAGGTCAATTTGAAGCGAATTTGTTTGATTTACAAAACCAAAGGAATTGGATGGTTTATAATGTTGTATCATTGTTTCCTACAATCTGTTCGGTTTTATTTCGACTAGAGCAAGGAACGTTTGAAAAGACCTATTTTAATTTGTTTGATGTTTTTAGCTGCACTTACTGTAAGTGCTGATGTTTACCTAGACTCATTATTGGGTGTTTGGAAAGATGCTTCAAATCCATCTGAAAAACGCCTAATTGCCATGCTAGATTACGCATGGGATGGCTATTTATATAGCCAACCAGATTCCGCTTATTATTTCGCGCAGCAAATGATAGATTTTGCTGAGAAAGAGAATTTAAAAGCTTTTATGGCAGACGGGTTGAATATTCAAGGTCTCGCAAGAGAAGTTCAAGGACAAAACGTTACAGCTTTAGGACTTTTTAATCAATCAAGAAATTTATATGTTGAAGTTAAAGATAGTAGCGGAATAGCGGCCGCATGGCAAAACATTGGCAGTGTCCATGAAAGCCTTGGAGACTATCCGAGAACGCTGAGTAGTTATCAGAAAAGTATGTTTTTCTACCGCCTACTTGATAAGAAAAGAGGATTGGCAATATGCAACAATAACATTGGTATTGTTTACAAGGTTCAGGAAGAGTATACAAAGGCTCTTGAATACTTCGAGAAAGGTTTGGCATTATTCATCGGTTTAGACGATCAACGAGGAATAGCAAATGCATTGCAAAACATCGGCATAATAAAGAATGAGCAGAAAAAGTATGATGAGGCGTTAGAATACTACACCAAAAGTTTAAATCTGTATCGTGAATTGGACAATGCTTGGGGTGAGGCTGCAGCAATAACTAATCTTGGTGGTTTTTACGAAGGCCAAGACAACTACGATAAGGCTATCGAATATTACGACCAGAGTCTCAGTATTCGAGAAGCTTTATCGGATAATCATGGTCTCACCCGAACGCTGCTGAGCATTGGGAATGCTTATAACGAGAAAGGAGAGTATTTCGCAGCTGTTGATTGGTGTAGTCGAAGCCTTAAAGTAGCCGAGGAAATTGATGGAGTTCGTGAAAGAAGGGATGCCTGTGAATGCTTATATGTCGCCTACCAGTCATTAGAAAACTTTAATCAGGCACTCGGCTATCATGTTCAAATGCAAGCTTTGGATGATAGTCTTCAATCGGTTAAAACATTTAAGATCCTCAGACAAATGGAGTTTAGGACAAAACAAGTCACGGATAGCCTTTTTACAGAAGAAGAAAAATTAAGAGTAAGGATCGAGTATGAAGGAGAAATTCACAAAAAGGAAATAGTAAAAAATATTTTTCTTGGAGTTGGATTGTTTCTCCTGTTTCTTGTAATTGCCTTGTTTGGTTTAAACCGATATACTCAAAAAGCAAAAGATGAAATTGCGGAATATGCCAAGGACATAACGGATAGTATTAAATACGCTAAGCGCATTCAAAATGCCATTTTGCCGGACTGGGATAGGATCAAACAAATCTTACCAGATGCCTTTGTTTTTTTCCAGACGAGAGACTTAGTCAGCGGGGACTTTTATTTGGTGGATAAAATCAATGACAAAATCATTTTTTGTGTTGTGGATTGTACTGGTCATGGGGTTCCTGGAGCATTTATATCAATTGTAGCTAATAACCTTCTTACCCAAGCTATAAGACAAGAAGGGCTGACAAAACCTTCCGACATTTTGGATTATCTAAATCATGGTGTAACCAACACGCTCCGCCAAACAGATGAAGCATCGTCTGTGAGAGATGGAATGGATATTGCATTATGCTGTTGGGACACGAAAAATAGTATGCTCGAATATGCTGGTGCTTATCACCCTCTCCTCATATACAGAGGAGGAGAACTGTTGGAAACAAAAGGAAACAGATTCACTTGCGGTACTTTTGTTGGAGAAGACACTCGCAGGTTTGTAAATCATGAAATCCCAGTTCAAAAAAACGATATGGTTTACATTTTTTCTGATGGATATGCTGACCAATTTGGAGGTCATAATGGAAAAAAATTCATGATAAAGCGGTTCCGAACATTTCTCCAAAATATTCACACCAAAACAGCTCATGAACAACACACTCTTCTTGAAGAACAACTAAATAACTGGAAGGGGAATCTTAAACAAGTAGACGACATCGTGATTATGGGTGTTAGAATCACTTAGCAACATCCTTTTACTCAGCAGCTTCATACTTCTGACAATAATGCAAATCCCGCACTGTTCTATTCATCATGAAGTGCACTAAATCCATATCCATTCTGCTCATAACCGCTTTTGCAATAAGTATTCTGGTTTCTTCTTGCGCTACTGGTCACCAAGCTCGTAAATGCGATGGACGTAAGGCCATTCGTACTCCAATGGGACCGATGTAATTTTTTCTTTTTTCGCGTGAAATTTCTTCTTTGTGGAGTATTATTTCGTGGGCAAGGAACTGGCTAGTCTCTTTCGGTCTATTACTTCCAATGCTAGAAACGCTGGTTGTAGAGTTTGACGTTCTTGAAAATTGCGCTTTGACCTCCATTTCACGAGCACTTCCTGTAATCCTCACCATTTTCCCTTTGGCGGGGCTGATGCAAATTGGTCTTGGAGCTCTAGGCCTCGGCAAATACATCAAGTACATTCCAAACTCCGTGGTTTCTGGCTTTATGACAGCCATTGCTGTAATCATATTGGTAAATCAGATAATGTCAGCTGTAGGTTACCCACCTAAAGTAAGCGCTGAGCTCGTTAATTAATTTAAGGCTGAATCAGAGGAGCAGATTCTTGAAAATATTTTGAGAGATGAGTTCGGTGAAGTAATGTTGGAACTGCAAGTTTTTTCAGAAACTATAGATCGTTCAGAATATTTTTCTTGATAAGCCATTTTGAAAGAATCTATAGTCATTGACGGGAAAAGAGGCAGGTGGCGTTTTAGGGGGGCTAAAGGTTTTTCTTAGGGCATTAAAAAATATTAATTGAATTAAGCTGATTTTGGCACTCACTACAATCATTATCCTTTACAGA
Source organism: Dokdonia sp. (assembly GCA_047630395.1). Taxonomy (GTDB): domain Bacteria; phylum Bacteroidota; class Bacteroidia; order Flavobacteriales; family Flavobacteriaceae; genus Dokdonia. The sequence goes on along the minus strand of JBLHXM010000151.1, from coordinate 817 downwards.
TTTAATCAAATTACAACAGCTGTCCCTAGCACGTTAGTGGCCTTGTTTGTGGTATCTGATTACGGGTTTGGAATCTACTACAGACCAAATGAGAAGATACCTGAAGGGCTTCGAAATCTGAATCTCGGATTTTCACCCATTTTAGTTTAGAAGAGATTTCGCTACACGTCTTAACGGTACTAACGCTGGCTTTGCTTGGCGCGATTGAATCGTTACTTGCATCATTGGTGGCTGATAATATGCTCAAAAATAGGGATAACCCGGGCTCAGGTAGGTACTAAGTAGCCAGATTAAAACGGTGGTATTAGCAGGGATGAAAAGCTCAATGGAATCTAGATAATTGATTGTAGAAACATAAGTAATACTTATGATGTTCATAAATTGTGATTAAGTATTTTCGCAGTACAACAAAGTCAGCCTTGCAAAAACTCATAATTCTATTGATGTGTCTAACGCTATTAACTCCAACTATGGAGAAAGTGGTTGTTGGATTCGGATTTATTTCAGATATCGACTTCTCGGTTGCAGAACTGATAGAGAACGAGGAAGAGAACAAAGAGTCTGAAAAAGAAGAAAATAAGGAGAAAGAATTTGAGGAGTTCGATCTTTTGGATTATCCATATTCAGTCTTCCTTACCCAAAGCTTAGCTTTTTTACAAAACGTAAATTTCTATAAATCGCATGTGGATGATGTTTTATCTCCGCCACCCGATTACTCGTATTGATTTATGCTTGCATCTTTTCTTGATGCACCAGTCCTAGCGACATCTTCAAATTCAATTTTTTAATCGACCCAATTCGAACAGATAAACTGTTG
>JBLHXM010000150.1:0-4912 GCA_047630395.1 Dokdonia sp. | reverse complement strand
TGCCCTCCATGAAGATAGGGGCAGCGGTGTAATCTTTAATCTCACTATCGGTGGCCAAAGTGGCTTTTCGTAAAGCTTCTTCTGCATTTTCAATGATCAGCTCTTCTCCAAATACATTGATGTGATGTTTGGTTCGACCACTAACTTTGATCCGATAGGGGTGTATCGAAGTGAAGCGAACTGTATCACCAATTTTGTAACGCCAGAGACCTGCGTTTGTCGTTATGATGACAGCATAATTCTTTCCTATTTCTACCTCACCTAGCGGAATTACCTTCTGGGAAGGAGTACCATAGGCATCCATGGGTATGAACTCATAAAAAATTCCATAATCGAGCATGAGTAATAATTCCTTGCTGTCGTTTTGATCTTGTATGGCAAAAAAGCCTTCAGAGGCATTGTAGGTTTCATAATATTTGAAACTTTTCGAGGGGAGTATTTTTTTATACTGGTCTACATAAGGGTCAAAACTAACTCCGCCATGAAAATAGACTTCAAGGTTCGGCCATATTTCAAGGATATTAGATGTTCCAGTGGTCTCTAAAACATTGTTGAGCAATACTAACATCCAAGAAGGTACACCAGCGAGACTGGTTACATTCTGTTGGATGGTTTCGTCAACGATGGCTTGCATTTTCACCTCCCAATCACTCAACAAAGAAACATCATGATTAGGCGTACTGCTAAACTCCGCCCAAAATGGCATGTTGTCTATCAGTATGGCAGATAGATCTCCGTATACAGTTCCTTTGTCTTGATATAATTGCTTGCTACCTCCCAATCGAAGCCCTTTTCCAGAAAACAATTGAGAGTCTTCATTGTTGTTGAGATACATACACAGCAGATCTTTACTTGCGGCATAATGACAATCTTCCAAGGATTCAGGACTCACAGGAATATACTTGCTTTTGGCATTTGTGGTGCCGCTACTCTGGGCAAACCACTTGATGGGCGTTGGCCACATGATATTAGGTTCTCCACGCCGACTTCTCTCAATACGTTCTTGGTTATCCTCGTAAGAGGTGACTGGAACTCTTTCGGCGAACTGAGCATAGGTTTTTATGCTTTGAAAATCATAAGTATTTCCGATCTCAGTATCTTTTGCCTTGTCCAGCAGGCGCTCGAGCAATTCATTTTGTACCTCCGATGGATATTTCATAAAAAGCTCCATCTGGTGAATGCGCTTTTTTAGAAACCAGGAGGCTATAGAATGTACTAAAGGGATCGCCATAAAGTTGGTATATTTACAAGGTCTCAAAGTCCCAATTAAGGGAGTGGACAGGAAACAAAAATAGCTTTTTTCCTTTCAATCCAAAACCAAATTTTTTATATCCCAATATGCAGTATCAAGGTGTTCTGAAAAAAATGCAAACGGAATTAGCAAGTCCTGTGCAATACTATCTCATGATGGGTGATGATTTTATCCATGTCAATCAATTGCTTGGAAAAAAAATACATATCGAATTTGTGCAATACCAGTGTCTTGCTTGTGGTAAGGATAAAAAAATCTACAGACAGGGATATTGTTATGATGATTTTTATAAAGTACCTCAAGCCGCCGATTGGATTATGAGACCGGAACTCTCCAAAGCACATCTCGATATTGAGGATCGTGATCTCGCCTATGAAAAGAGTGTGCAACTACAGCCGCACATTGTGTATTTGGCAAATTCAAGCAATATTAAGGTGGGCGTTACCAGAAAACAACAAGTACCTACCCGTTGGATTGATCAAGGAGCACATGAAGCTATCGAAATTGTAGAAGTACCCAATCGATACCTTGCCGGGATCACAGAAATTGCACTGAAAGAGCATGTCTCCGATAAAACCAATTGGCGAAAAATGCTTAAAAATGAAATTGAAGATGTGGATCTAGCAGCAAGCCGTGATGCCCTGCGACAATACATACCCGATGAGGCAAAGCAATATTTTATAGAAAGTAACCAAGAAACTCATATTGAATTTCCGGTTACGCAATATCCTAGCAAGTTAAAAACACTCAATCTGGATAAGACTCCGGCCTATGAAGGTGTCTTAAAAGGGATCAAAGGTCAATATCTTTTGTTTGAAGATGAAACCGTTTTTAATGTGCGAAGTTGGGAGGGATATGTGGTTAGAATAACACTAGTTTAACGACCTGTAGAGATGCTATTCCTAGCAATGTGCCTCCTATGATTTTATTAATGTTGGTGCTTTTATCTCCTCTTTTCGTTTGTATGTGTAATCCAAGTTTTGCGTAACCGAAAAGCGTTAGCACTTTTCCCAAAAAAACACCTATAAAAAATAAGAGCAATACGGTTATTGAAGCATGTACACTTAAGGTTGCATAATTACTAATGGCGGAGAATATAACGACCCAATAAATTAATACTGGGGGGTTTACAATACTTAGTAAAAATCCAGTTAGATATTTTGAGCGCTTTTTTTTTGAAGTTACAGGGCCTATTTGTCGTGATCTCAGAAAATACAGTCCAACAATCGATAAAATGACAATGACGCTTAACTGAATCCAAAGGTGCATATTGAAAAAATCTTGCACTGCCATTCCAAAACTCAATGCCATGAAAGCGAGGAGTACTTCTCCTATTCCTGCACCATAACCGATTTTTAAGGATTGCTGTACGTTCTCTTCCAGGGTTGTTTTAACGACTGCTAAATTAGAAGCTCCAGGAGGTATAGCTCCAATAATAGTGGCTATTAATCCGATAATGAAATAAGTGAAAATCATGAACGCTTAGTAGCACAGAAATTATAGAACTTACAGGCAATGTGTTACGTTTTCGCGAAAGCGCCCTTCAATTCCATCCTTTCATACACCAAAACTGAACGTAAAACCCACATAAACTAGGGATTCGCAGACGGGAATCAGTTTTTACGACTATCTTTGCAGCCTAAATAAAAATAATGAGTGCTATTGTCGCTATCGTGGGTCGTCCTAATGTTGGAAAATCCACATTTTTTAATCGTATGATACAACGTCGTGAGGCGATTGTAGATGCTGTGAGTGGTGTAACCCGTGATCGCCATTATGGAAAATCAGACTGGAATGGTCGTGAGTTTACTATGATTGACACCGGAGGATATGTTGTTGGAAGCGATGACATTTTTGAAGCCGAAATTGATAAGCAAGTAGAACTTGCGATTGATGAAGCCGACGTGATCATTTTTATGGTCGATGTTGAAGACGGTATTACAGGTATGGATGAGGATGTATCCGCCTTACTACGTAAAGTAAAAAAACCGGTATTATTGGCTGTTAACAAGGTTGATAACAACAAACGCGCCGCCAATGCTGTAGAATTCTACAACCTAGGATTGGGAGATTATTTTATGATCGCGTCAACCAGTGGTAGTGGAACGGGAGATCTTTTAGATGCTCTTGTAGAAGCGCTACCCCCTAAAGTGGAAGAGCCAACAGCAGATGATTTACCTCGCTTTGCGGTCGTAGGTCGTCCCAATGCAGGGAAGTCTTCTTTTATCAATGCGCTTATTGGTGAGGATCGATATATCGTTACCGATATTGCAGGAACGACACGTGATTCGATCGATACAAAATACAATCGTTTTGGATTTGAATTTAATCTTGTAGATACTGCTGGTATTCGTCGCAAGGCGAAAGTAAAAGAGGATCTAGAATTTTATTCAGTAATGCGCAGTGTTCGTGCTATCGAACATGCCGATGTTATTCTTGTTGTTGTCGATGCCACTCGTGGTTTTGACGGACAAGTACAAAATATCTTTTGGCTCGCAGAACGCAATCGTAAAGGGGTTGTGATCTTGGTCAATAAATGGGATTTGGTGGAGAAGGATACCAAGACTATGAAGACCTTTGAGAAGCATATCCGCGAGCAATGCGAACCTTTTACAGATGTGCCTATTGTGTTTATCTCTGTATTGAACAAGCAACGTATCTTCAAAGCTATCGAGACGGCTGTTGAAGTGTATAAAAATAAAACGCGTCGTATCACTACGAGCGAGTTGAATGAGTTTTTCTTACCGCTTATTGAGGCCTATCCTCCACCAGCATATAAAGGAAAATACATCAAGATCAAATATTGTATGCAATTACCGACACCGCAACCTCAGTTTGCGCTTTTCTGTAATCTCCCGCAATACTTGAAGGAAGGATATCGCCGATTCTTAGAAAATAAGCTTCGTGAAGCTTATGACTTTTCTGGAGTCCCTGTTTCTATTTATTTCCGTAAGAAATAATCAGAATACCTAAACGCTGTTGAGGCGATCTTGAAGATTGGAGAATACCTATCCGAAAGATCCTAACAGCTAGTGTAAAACTAAAAAAAGATGACGTTTCTATAAACGTCATCTTTTTTTTTGCGTCTGAAAGAAACGGCAATCCAATCAGTTAGGAGTTTGTTTCTTTTTCTTATTTTTTGCTTGCTTATGGATGTTTTAATGTCTATTAAGTGCTTAAAATCAGTACTCTGAGCGTGTATGCAATTTAATTTGTATGCCGATATTCTGTTAATTGTTTCCTAAACATTTGGCAATTTCTTCACACTTCGGTCAAAAGGTTACATTTTTACTTTACATCAATCAAATCTTTTCACTGCGCTTATGAAATCAGTACAACGACTCCTCTTTAGCGTTTTTCTTCTAGTGTCCGCTTTCGCGAAAGCGCAAACATATACCGTATCGGGAACACTTAAAGACAGCGAGACATCCGAAAAATTAGAGGCAGCCACCGTCTTTCTAGAAACAGCTAAGGATAGTACCTTACTTACCTATACCATTACGAATCAACGTGGAGCATTTAAGCTGGAAGGCCGATCTCAACACACAAATGCACGTGTAAATATTTCGTTTATTGGGTATGATAACTACAGTGCTGCTGTGGATCTTAGTAAAGGCACTATTGATCTTGGTGAAATACGACTCGCTACTTCTGTGGCTT
>JBLHXM010000149.1:0-4967 GCA_047630395.1 Dokdonia sp. | reverse complement strand
GTAGTCTGGGGGAATTAATTATTCAAAGTGCGCTCAGACCGCAGTTGGGCTAAGAACAGAATGAACGATCTCTAACAAATACTAACCGGTTATATTCCTAGCCCGCACCAAAGTGCATTGTAGCTGTATTCCTTACAACTCGACTGTGAATCTACCCCTGGGGAATTCTAGCGCTTTTTCCGAGTTACGTTGGAACAAAAGAATATGTAGCGAACGAAGATTCAACAGAGGTAGGAGTCTTAATAAACACACTTGAAATAAACACGAGATCACACTGCATGGAGACGAATGGCCCATAACATTTCTTAGCCACATCTCTATGAACCTCACCGCCAAATCTACCCTGAGAACAACTAGCCTCTTTCTTCTTTGATCAGGTTAGGAGCATTCATCGACAGAACGCAGTAGAATTTACTCGTTGTAGGTCACTTTAGATTTAACTAGTTTAGTTTTTCATAGTCTGGGCAGGGCCACTCGCGCTATTCTGGTATCACAAACAATTACCCCTCAGATCCAAGAGTTTATGAATCAAGACAATCTTAATTTTGAAGAAGCCTGTAAAGTGGTAAACAGCGCATAAATTGCTACTATCAGTATTTTATAGCTTGAATTAGCATACGGTTTTCATACAGGCATTGTATGCTATAGGAACGGTAAAATACCATCGTACATTTTAGTTCAATTGGTTTTGCAAATGCACCAACACTCCAAAAGAGCTAAGATATTCTCACACTCTCCAAACTAAAATAATAGTATAGTTAAAATGCAAAATCACCTCATTTCAATTGAAATGAGGTGATGATTCTTTTATTGAATATTTAGAACAAATTTCAATTCGAAATCTGTGTCACCATCACTTGCTCCTGATGTAGCCGACTTAACATCTGGCTGGTGCTGTAAGCGAATGGTAAATGTTCCATCTGCCAAATTGTTGCTCCCAGTTGTCCATGATGTAGACAGTCCCAATGGATTTCCATTGCCATCCATGTCATTATACTTCATTGGATCAGAAGAGTTGTCAATGTTACCATTGCCTGCAGGGTTGGTGAATGCATCCGCACTGAAACTAAAAAAGAACTGATGTTCCTTGTCTTCTTCTTCAATTTCCTCGGTAACATCCTCACCTGGGCTTTCGAGGTTGTTCTCTATTTCAATTGTGAGCGTGTAACTTTTGTCGATACCCAAGGTGATTTCATCCAACAATTCCAACTCCTGAACACCTACACCATCAGGGTCTTGAGCCCTTGCCGTTATCAAGTCTGCTGCATCGGCATCATTAGTAAAAATCAATTTTACGTCAGTAATCACTTCTTCTTCGTTTTCAGGTTCGGGTGCTTCATCATCTTCGCTACACCCTGTCAATATCACGCCCATTGCCATCAGGACGTAAAAACTGTACTTTTTTAACTCATTTACTTTTTTCATTTTAATCTGATTTAGAATTGAATATATAATTAATAGTGAATAAAAAATTTCGACCAAGCTCATCTGCGAAGTATCTCATCTCATTGAGGTAGTCCCTATATCTGGAATTCAATGAATTCTTGATTTCAATACTTGCATGGAAATCTCCAGCTTTGAATGCCCATCCCATATCCAATAGAAAGTAGCCATTAGGGGGATCCCGAAAGTCGAATATTTCCGACTGGGTGGTTACTATCGCAGAACCATCAATAAGCGCATCGGGTGCTACTGTTCGAGGCGCTTGATATTGCCTAGATGTATAGCTGGGTTTTAGTTTGAACTGGGAAGATTCTATTTTCCAAATGTCGGGAAGATTGCAGGTTAATTGATAGTTGATATTTAAGGGGGGTTGGTTTATCAGCGGTTCATTTTTCTTTACATTTCTAGACCAGAGGTAGCTCAAACCAAGTCTACCATTAACTTTATCTGACCAATTTTTTTGCCATGTAAAATCAGCTCCGATTAATAAAGCATTGGCCTGATCAATAATAAAAACAGGCATAGGCCCGCGAATGGTACCAATAACAGCTACAGGCCGATCAAAGATATAGTTCTCTATATACTGTGTGTAACCAGTTACAGTGAAGAAACTTTTTGGCTTGGTAGTGGTCCATTCATTGATCCATTTGTATCCTTTTTCAGGAGAAATATTACTATCATCCATCTGAATAACTCTGTCAGTTCTAAGTTCCCCACCTGCATTGGTGTGGTAGCGAAGCAAACCGAAGGACGTTTTAAAGCCGTGCTGCCCAAAACTGTACAGCTCCGCCATGTTTGGGGTTCGCCATGATGTACCCAGATTGCTTCTGAATGTACTTTTGTTGGATATCTCTCGTACCAGACCAACAGAAGATGTAATATTGTTAAAACTGTATTCATCTGTGAACAGCTCTTGATTTGTCTCCCTTCCCCTCACATTGTTATGCTCACTATCGATCCTTAACCCAGCTTCATAAGTGTACTTGCCCTTCCTTATGCTTTCCATAATAAACCCACTGTATCGTAGTGTATTGTAATTGGGAATGAAAGGAGTTGTTCCTGTTCCTGGGTTGTTATCGTTGTTCTGAGTAAATAGCTGAAAACCGATAATTCCTTCCAGTTTTTTCAAGTCAGAATGTTTCCACTCCAATTGAAAATCATGAGTATTTAGCTCCAGATCAATGATGGGTTTTTCAGCATTTCTTCGTACATCAAACTCTTGCCTTTTGTTAAGCTGCCACCCACCACGCAACGTAAGCATGGCATCACTTGAGTACGACCAGTTTATTTCCACTTTGCCAAGCTGATGCTGCATAAGCTGATTGGGTTCATTAATGGCGTAGGAAAATGGACGAACTATAATTGGCTCATTGGAATTAATAGCTCTGATAAGCGAATTCCCACTTTCGGCTATGGATGATCTCAAGAGCGCTAGATTTTGATCCACAAAACTGTAGTAAGCCTTAAAATCCAAGTTTTCATGTCGGTACCTGATACCGCCAGAAAATGCTTTTTCCTCTTTTCCTGAATTAGTCAAAGAATAATCGGGTGAATACCTGTCTCCAATCTTGGTGAATATCCCCCCTGCGAAGTAGCTCCATTTTCTATAGCCTCGGCCAGCTTCTATGGTGGTAAAAGCTCCATTGCCATTAGTTTGAAAGCCACTACTTGCGTTACCATAGAAAGGTTTATTCAGACGCAGTGGATTAGGATCCACCACAATAGCACCTCCAAGGGCTTCCGGGCCGAAACGAACTCCCGCAGTTCCTTTGTAAACGGTAATATTATGTGCCGCCGATATGTCGATTTCAGGTGCATGATCTGCACCCCAATTTTGGAAGCCATGTTTAAGGCCATTGTTCAGGATCAGTACACGATTGCCATACAAGCCATGTATAACTGGTATCTGCACATTAGACCCTGCTGAGGCCATATTTATACCGTCTACCTCAGAAAGGGCAGCTGCCAATGATTGTGTGGGGTTGCTTGCCAAATCTTTCCTTTTGAGCCTCTTTTGTGATAAAGATTGAGTTCCCTCCTCCTTCTTCTGACCAGCCATGATGATGACCTCTCCCAATTCCATTACTCTCTCTTTGAGATAGATATGAGGCCTTTTTCCATGGTCATGGTGCCGCTCATATGTCGAATCAGAGTAACCAAAACAAGAAATAATAAGTGTGTTTTGTGGATTGTAAAGTCCACCAATTACAAACTCTCCATTTAATCCAGTCACGCTAAATGCGTCAAAGTCCTTTACTTTTACTGTGACATATGGTATGGGGTCATTGGTTTCGACATCCAGTACCTTTCCACTTACGGTATATCTGATAGTATCCATTTGGGCTTGCAGATCAGGGGGTATTATCGCCAGCAGTAAGACTGAAATAGGGTAAATAAGCTTCACTACAGTTCTCAATGAATTTGACTTTGTTTGTATAGAAAGATTGCCAGCTCTACCTGCTGATATTTTTCAAGTCTATTGAACATGTCCATTGCTCTTATTCACCGGATAATATATTCTACATAGCTTCCAATTCTTGAGATGGGAAAATGCAATACAACTCCCACCAATCATCGACAAGGAAACTTCCAGGAAATGGGTATCGACCAAGTAAGTAGAGGCCAAAAGAATAGTCCCTAAAAAAGCTAGAATAAGCGGAAATCTCTTTTTATGATTTTGAATGTATGATTTTATCAGTGAGCTAAAAACAAGTAGGATGCTCATCCCAATAATCAATGATTCGAAAGCTTCACTCGTTAAGAAAGAATTACCAATCAGTGGTAATATAATGATCAGTAAAGGTGTTAAAATACAATGAACAGCACACAGAAGAGATGTGAAGAAGCCCAAGCTGTCAAGATGAATTGAGAAAAATGATTTCAATGTTATTCTGTTAAGTGAGTAAACGCAACTGTGTTGCAAACATAGAGCAAAGCATATATAAAACGCAACTTAGTTGCTATAATAATTCGAGTACCTTTGAGCCGATAAAATGGTTTAACAGGACAGAAGAAAAATGGCTGCAATAGATGAAATACTTCATGCTCATGGATTGAGTAAAACCAATTTCAGAATTGAGCTCTTAGCCTTATTTATAGGTTCGAATTCATCGCTTTCTGTTGAGGAGATCAAAAGTAGAATAGCATCAACAAATGATAAAGTGACCATCTACAGAGCTTTGACCTCTTTTGAAAAAAATGGATTAATCCACAAAGTTCCAGACAAAAGCAACCTGAATCGATACGCTTTATGTCAGTCGGAATGTTCTAATCAAGGGCATAACCACAATCACGCTCATTTTATTTGCGTGAGCTGTGAAGAGACTTTTTGTATTGACGAAACTGAAATCCCACAAATAAGTATCCCACAGGGATATCATGTCAATCATTCCAACTTAACATTGGAAGGCGAATGTGCAAAGTGTAATAAAACGTAATAAGCGATTACCTCCCTCAGAGTCACCTGTAAGGGATTCTGAGGGTTGAGTAAGTGAGCATAAAAGCTCAGCGTTCTCTGCGAGTAA
>JBLHXM010000148.1:0-5046 GCA_047630395.1 Dokdonia sp. | reverse complement strand
CTGTTAGTGAGCGGAATAACGGTTATGGCTAAAACGAACAAAATAATTAACTGTCTTTTTGGAAACTTCGTGAATAGTATTCCACTTTCTTGTGATTCGGTGCCAGCCTTCTTAAGAAACAAGTAAGCTGTCGCCAAATAAAGTGAGATAGTGATGCACGGCAAGACGAAATTTAGGATTGAATAAGGCACTCCGAGTCCAACTGTTGCAAAATAAGCTAAGTGAGAAAGGAAAAATAAAACGGAATCGACTGCTTGTATAAATACGAATCCATAGATTATCCAAAGTATCAGCAGAGTTTTTTGATTAGTCATCTGTTTTATTCTCATTAAGCACAACAATTGGATAACACACACTAGTGTTCTTTTAACCGAGATATTGACGGATAAGACACACTAGTGTGTCTTATCCGTCAATAGCCTTACTTGCTTTAATGTAAATGGAAGGTCTCAGCCCAACTGTATGTTATACATACAAGTATACTCAATTATGCGATCGAGCCTTTTCCTTATCTGGCAGAAAAGCGCTCTCACGCAGCGAAGTAAGTAAACCCTGGGGAGCGGCGTCACACGGTATTGTTATTTCAAGTATTTATTTAAGAAGTCGATCTGTGCCTTGCTCGATTTATCAAATAGAGGACTTGGATAATAGAGCAGTCCGAAATGCCCTCCATCTATATCAACCCATTCTTTTGGTTGTGTGATGCTATTGTATACAAATTGTGTCACTTTTGGGTTAGCACCATTCATTTCATCATTGGTGGCAACAACCATTAAGATTGGAGCCTTTAATTGAGCTGTAAATTGACCAAGGTTGAAATCACCAGAAACTTCAATTTTTGAAAATGAAACCACATTTTTCCAATGGGTGCCAAACCGACCACCATATTCAATAAACCAGTTATATGCCGTTAAATCTGTTAACGCCGAAGGTGTTCCTTTCTGGTCTGACGATACGATGGGCATTTGTTCTGTCGTGGTATGTGGCAAACGCATTATATCTTCAAGAAAAAGAGTTTTTTTTGCGAAAGCATATGAACTTCCATCCTCATCTTTTTTGGGAATTTCTTCCCCAAAAGCAGGAATCAAAGCAATAACAGCTTTAACTCTATCATCGATAGTTCCAGCTAAAAATGCTTCGCGCGAGCTCAAACTTGCCCCCCAAACGGCAATCTTATCAGCATCAATTTCGGGTTGGCTAGAAATGAAATCAATCGCATCAATGTACCCTCTGGATTGCACCCAGAAATTTAATTCTTGTCGCGGCTCCCCATCACTAATCCCTAAATTTCGGTGATCGTATAATAAAACAGCGAAGCCAGCTTCTCTAAATTTCTCGGCATACTTATCTGCCGTCATCCCGTTGATGGTGGTAGTAAATCCGTGAGCCATTGCAATAACTGGGCATTTTTTTGACTCACCCATTGGTAAATACAACCTCCCTCTAAGTAAAGCTCCTTGCGATTTAAACTCAATATTTCTGTACATACTATTCACAGTTTTATTATTATCTAAGATCTTCCTTGGTTTTTGGTCATTGCTACAAGCCAATAAAGCTCCTAAACAGATGACGAGTAAAATTTTGATAATTCCTCTCATTATTGTGATTGTTTATCTCCCATAGTTGTCTGAAGCGCTGCAACGGCGGGAAAAGAAACGCGCGGATTTTGGAACACGTTACTGGCACCTCTGCCGTGATTTATGTTGAATGTAATGATCTTCACGTTAACGCCCGCTCTGCTGAGTTTCCAACCCTGCGGTACTCGTGTTATTACCGCAAGGGTGCAACTTAGCGAAGCGACCTCATGCGGCGAAGCAAGTAAACCCCGCGGAGCCGTGCTAAAAAACTTGAAGAGCAGCTATTTATTGGCTTGTGTTTTCAGTTCTACTTTATTTGAACATTGTCCTTGAAAATGTGTTTATTCGTTACTTATACCAAAACAAAAAAACATGCTCAAAAAACTAAGCAAAACGGATGCTATAATGCTCCTTCTAGCTTTCTTAAGTCTCATTTTTGCTGAAATTATGTGGTTTCGAGGAGAAAACGAAGGGGCAATTTTCATAGGCATATGGGTGCCCTCCATTCTTGGTTTTGCCATTTATTTGAAATTATTGAAAATGGAAAAAAAATGATGGACCTTATTCCATATTTCGCTGGCTTTGTCACTATTTTATTTGGACTCGGTTTTTACTTTGGAATTCAAGAATTCAAAGACCAAGATCATGAGTAAGCCCGACTGTGCTCAACCCTAAAAATTACAAAACGGAAGTAAACCCCACTCCTTCGCCGTTTTCGATGGTTGCCTTTGCTAGGCAGGGTCTTTAACTAGTGCTCCTGCAAAGTATAAGGCTGCTTTGCTTCCTTACCGATTTCCATTGGTACCCACTACTTATTTTTCTCGCACACCCAGATTCTTCTCGCGAAATTTCTCTTTCCTTTTTTGCTCACGCTGCAGTGCTCAACTATGCTAAATCCCGTGTTGTGGATCACGCCTGAAATATCTGAGGTGGATACAATGACCAGACGGTCTGTGATTTCTGCCGCCGATTGAATAATGTGGATGATGTCGGTATCCGTAACAGTGCTCAACAAATTGTAGGGCAGGTCTATAATGGCAGCACCGTACCTTTGGCTGATGTCCTTTACATCGGCGCGATAGACCGGGGCGGTATAGCTAAAGTAAGCCAGGTTTTCTCGCGCATCGACGCAGATTTTCCAATTGATGTCGCAACCCTCTATCCGGTACTCGGCAAAGCAAGCCTCTAACATGATGGTGCCTACACCGCAACAAGCATCGAGTAGCAGCGTCTCTTTGTTTGCCTTTGCGGCAATGATCACCAGCGATTTGGCAATGCTACTGCTGATGGAATTGCTGTAGGATCGCGGTTTTTGTTTGTGCTTGTGCCAGTCGAAACTGTTCTTAATCAGCTCCCCAAAAAACCAAATACCCTCGTGGTAGCATATGGCATACGTTAAGGTCGGGCTATAGTAATCGGGAATGCCTTCAATACTGAAGCCGATGTCTTTTAACTTAGCGAGCCTTTCTGCATACCCCGTTGTATCACCATCAAAAACCACGTATTCCACTTTGAAACCTTCAACACATATCCCTTCTTTTTTGATTTGATTTAAAAGTGTGGGATAGTCTTTAGAAAAGGAGATGACATCCAGCCTTTTCTTGATGAAAGCACTGCTTGATGGATTTGCCTTGGTGTCGGAAAAAAGCAGCTTGTCCTTTTCTTCCTCCTTAAAGATAGTCCTCGACTCGAGCTTGCATAATGCGCTTTCATTCTTGTCGTACCCGAAGCAATAGATGTGTTTCTTTATCTGCATACTTTTTTGTCCTTAATCCCCGCCCCACATAGAAACAATAAAAATAGGCTGTCGGTTATGTCGAGTTTCTGATCTAGAGCCCTCATTGGCTAGTCTCAAGACCAAGCCAAAGGTATGGGCGCAAGGAGGTTTACATACTTAGCGAAAGCGATCTCACAACCAAAGGACCTATTCAAGGGGTTGAGATTGGTCAATGCAAGTCTTTCAGTCTTTTCGAAGGGACCGTTTTTAAGACGAGTGGAACGCGAATAATGGACTCTATAAACTCTAAACGACAGTATGATAAATTGGGAAGTATTTCTCACAGGGCTTAGGAGTTGCGGCCCATTACTTATGCCCGTTTAATCTATTGACGCCCAAAAGATGTACGCATTTAAGACCATGTAAAACAAAGACGGCAAAGAAACCCAAAGGCTATCTTTCAATTTCAACCTGACTATAAAGCCAGATAACATAAGTAAGGAAAGGCCTAAAGATGAAAACACTAAAATAGGATTATACGCCAGTCCTACTAGTAAACCGGTAGCTCCCAAAAACTGCAATGCCATTATTATTAAACCAAACTTCTCCAAGCCAAAGCGCTTGAATTCGCTTTTCATTTTAGTTGATTTGAAGAAGTAACCCGTGTAAGCGTAGAAAGACAAACTTGATAGGAAAACGCATATTGTGCTTATGTCCATATCTGGCTATTGTCTTGATGCGAATGCTAGAAAAGCACACAATATCAATAGGATTAGAGAAGGTAGATGTTTAATAAAAGGGTTTTTCGCTTTGAAGTGAAAATATTGGGCACCAACCATAAATAGACCCATCAGAACAGCTGGAATAAAAACCAATGATGAATACCAAATGCCCGCAACAATCAATGTGGCCAAAGAAATCTTAGATGCCCCCACAAAGTTTCGGGTTATATCACTCATCCCGAATAGCTTAAATTCTATTATGACATTGTGAAACCTGAAAACCCATACGTAGTAAACAGAAATTGCCAAAGCCATTTGCACTACTATTGTTAATTGTTCCATTGTATTTTACTTTGTATTTCGTCGTTTCGCTTTTCGGAAGTGGCCTTTTTGTAAAAAGGAGTTCCAATCTATCTATTGAATCTCCAATCTGCCTAACTCTCTCTGATCGGCTTTGTTTTCCACAAATTTAACGAATAAAAAGCCCTGTTCTAAAGATTGAATCACTCTATTAAGAATAATCCAGTTCAGCGCAGGTCATTAAACCTGAATCCTATTGATTGCTGCATTCCACAAACATTTTGTTTGTGCGAATCGGGAAGCATATCTAACCTCAACTGCCTCCTCGCACAATTACTTGAATTGATCGAAAGCACCATCTTTCATAAGTTACGTCAAAATGTGTAAAACTTTAAATTGAGTTAACTAACTGATAAAAAAGGTATTTACTCATAAATTATCGCTCTTTCATACTCGCTTAACCCAAGGTTATCCTTGGTGAATTGACTTTACGTCAAAAAATTAGAATATTTGTAACTGTCGGTTCACCCCCGTCAAGAAATCCTTTTTTGAACCATTGGCCACCCTCGGGTGGTAGATTAAACCTTGTTAAAATGCTGAAAACCTACACCAAGGGAGGCTTGCGCCTTTGTCTGTGCGCGCTTTTGCTGACCACCTCTAGCGTCTTCGGGAGAATTGACCTGAACGCACCTAAAATCTTTGATGGACCCCTACCAGGTGCCACAGTCTT
>JBLHXM010000147.1:0-5139 GCA_047630395.1 Dokdonia sp. | reverse complement strand
ACAATCTAAGTGGTTTCACTTGCGTGAAAATGCGAAACGTATACCTCGCCTTTTGCTCTACTATGTGCTTGTATTGGCAACCGTGTTTATCAGCTTCCTACCTTTCCTCACCGGTGAGTTTGCCGTAAACTTTGGGGCCTCTATTGCGCTTTGGTTTCAGAATTTTGAATTCAATGCTAGTGTATATTATATCATTCGATGGATTGGTTTTCAAACCATCGGTTGGAACATCATCGCCGATGTGGGCAAAATACTCCCACTCATCGTTATTGGTGTTCTCTTGCTACTGACCTTCTTTCGTAAGAATGGAAAAGCGCAGCAATTAATTACGGTGATGCTGCTCGGTATTTCGTTTTATTTCTTGCTTTCCACAACCGTACATCCGTGGTACGCTGCGACCCCTTTATTGCTTTGTGTATTTACAAAGTATCGCTTTCCTGTGGTTTGGAGCTTTACGATTATGCTGAGTTATTCGGCCTATGGAGTAGATGGATTCCATGAGAATCTTTGGCTGGTAGGCATAGAGTATGTGGCGGTGATCGGGTTCTTTATTTGGGAAGTTTTTGTACCTATCTCCTCGTCAGGCAAGAAAGCAAAAGCTAGAATAGAATTGGGTTAGCACTCGTTGCAGGGGATTCATAGCATGGATTAAGAATAATAGTAGCATAAAAATTAATTTCTCAATGAAAAATTTAAAAAATAAAATTATTTTAATTTTATTGATATGCCCGCAGTTTTTTAGCTGCGTAAATAAAGAGACCTCAAACGCTTCCGTTTTTCCTGATAGCCACTATACAAACAGACATAACGCAGACGCTTTTCTCGGAGATCCTAGGGGACGTGGGAAGATTATCTATCTCTCGGGAGATATAATTGATACCATTAATTGGGGCAATAGACCTCCTTTTGATAGTATTCACATTAAAAAGAAAGAGAGAATTATTGAAAAGGCTTATACGGTTGACGATAAAATTGAAAAAAGGTATCCTAATACACAAGAGCTGATATGTTCCGTAGAATATGATTCATTAGGGATTAAGAATGGATTGATTCCATATTACTATGAGGGTCGCCCTTATATGTATAGACTATTTGTTAATAATCAAGTTGAGACCCATATTAGAGTGAAAAAAAACATTCCTCAAGGAATTCGAACATATCAGAATAATGCTAAGTTATTTTCTTCTTTTGACGAAGAGGGAAACAAGCTCTATACTAAAATCACATATCCCGACTATCAAAAAGAAGTTCTTATATACTTTTTCGGTAGTCCCAATATTAAATCCATTGTTTATTTTGAGTCGGGAAAGGAAATTATCTCTTATGACTATGACGATAATGGAAATTTGAGCGCGCAAGAAGGAAAAAAGGAAAACGTAATTTTTTATAAAAGCGAATAGTTTTTATAATCTTCCTCCGCCAGCGTTAGATTACAATCAGATAGTCCCCTGTGCATCCAAACAAGACTTTTGACTCGTTACGTTACGGCTTCAAAGTCATCTTATACACCGTTGCCATTTTCCGTTGCTTGTATTCCCGTGTGCCTTCGGCTGGACTATTCAAATTAATCATAGATACCTTTTCAGCAGTATAGGCAGCAAAGTGCTCAGAGAGCTCCTTTTCGCACGTAGGGCATACCATTAGATAATACGCCGCTTCTCCAGGCAAAGGATCCTCTGCATTCAACCTTGGGAGTTTTTGACCACTCGCCCATACCAATTCTGGACTTGTAAATTCAAAGGCATAGACAGGGTATTCTTTCAACGCCAAAAAGCTGGAAAAGTCTTGATATTGTTCATTGGCTATGGGCATCGCGTCTTTGATAGCAAAAAAGGAGAGTCCGCCACAAACGATTCCAAAAACACTGCACATAAAAACGAGCTGTATCTGCTTCTTACACAAATAATAGAGCATTGCTAGTCCGGACAAAGAAGTAAACAATACACAGAGCATCGCACCCACATAAAAGGATGTATCTTCAAAAACTACCACATAAATCCCCCATAGCGGGGAAGTAATAAAGACAAGTCCTATTATTGAAAATTGAACATATACAGGAATGGTTTCTCTCTTATCTGTCAGCTGCTTAAACCGGCGCACCAAATACTCCACATAGAAGCCAATATTCATCGCCAACGGTATCAAAACGGGCATTAAATAGCGAGATTTCTTCTCCGGGATTACAGAAAGCAACACCACGGCCACCAAGGTCCAAAGCAGTGTAAATCGATAGGTTTTCAAGTCAGAGACTCGGCTTTTAAGGTAGGGATACAGCAAACTAATAAAAGCGGGAATCGTCCAGAGTCCGCTTTGTACAAAGAAGCTCCAATAATAGTAGAACGGCCGCACATTATAGCTGGTCCAATTGCCTGTTTCTTTAGCGGTAATGGCGTTGAAAGTTTCTGGGTCTACAAAACGTGCATAGGCATACCAACTAAACCCTAAGGCAAGACCAACGCACAAAATCAGGACTAATACTGGCCATTTACGCCTCAAAGCACCGCCTTTAAACGCAATCCCATACGCGACAAAAAAGGAGATAAGAAGTACATAGAAAGAGACAGGACCTTTACTTAAAATCGAACATCCAAGAAATAAAATAGCAGCGATCACCGCTTTCCAAAGTATGCGATCCGCTTGCACTACACGCACAATAAAATAGACTGCTGTGAGCATAAAGGCGTGCGCAAAAATATCCCAAGGTGCTTCAAAAATGATGAGCAATACATAGACAGAGGTGACTGCAACAAGGCCATTGATCAGACTATGAGATTTGTTCAGGTGCAGCTTTCGCGAAAGCATAAACACCATACTCCCCAATAGCATCACCATTCCGACCGCTGGTAAACGCAATCCCCAAACACTCTTTAAACCAAATAACATTCCGCTAATTGCTGTCAGCCAAGTGGGTAAGGGTGGTTTTTGATATCTCGGCTCCCCATTCATCGTGGTTAGAATCCACTGATTATCGGTGAGCATTTCACGGGCGCTAATGAAGTTACGAGCTTCCATGATAGTAACCTCTATAACGTCTAAAAAAGGCAATAATAATACTCCAACCACCGTAATGATCGTGAGTATAGGCCGTTTTTCTAGAAAGCGTATCACTTTTTCTTGCGGTATAACATGATGTTTCGGGCGTAAATTACAGCTCCGAGTATATTAGAAAGGATCAAAACGTAATCTTGTCTAAAGATAAAATAAGTCAGTGTCATTAACCCCCCAATCAGGCTAAGAATCCAAAATCCAAGCGGCAAAGTAGCTTCTTTATGCTTTTCGGCATAGAGCCATTGATACACAAAACGCAGTGTAAAAACAACTTGTGCAATAATCCCCAAAATGAGTAGCCACTCGGCTATCTCTGGGTTGTTTAATAAATTTTTAATATCATAATTTCCATTATTGAATCCATAGACAACGATGGCGATAGGAATTAAAAAAAATGAGAGCTGAGACCATTTTGGCAAGAGGCGCCATTGATCCTGCAATTGTAAATTCCTGATATAGATAAAATAGGTCAATACCTGTCCGAGCATCAGTGCAAAATCGACACGTAGATAGCCATAGATAAAGAGTAGAAAGGAACCTGAGAGACTGAGCCACCAAAATGTCAATGGTGTCACAGAAGATTTTTGCTTTTCAGAAAGAATCCATTGTGAGAGCATTCGGGCTCCAAAAAGGAGTTGGGCCACAATGGCTATGATGGATAGTTTATCCACGACTGCTAGTGCCTACAGAATAATTAATATATTTCTTCTTCATCCATAGATAAGCAAAGCAATCCATAAGAGGGCCTACAAGTCGGTTCCATACTCCAAACTTGGCTTCTCCTGCGATTCTTGGATAGTGACTTACGGGTACTTGTTTGATCTTCCCATTTTGAAGGAGAATCATCGCAGGTAAGAAGCGGTGCAATCCTTTAAACATAGGAATCTTTTGAGCGTACTCGGTCTTGAGGATTTTTAGAGGGCAGCCCGTATCGTCCATTCCATCATGCGTAAACGAACGGCGAATGCCATTGGCAATTTTGGAAGACATGTTCTTTACAAAACTATCTTTACGATTGGCACGAACACCTGTGACCAAATCATATTCTCCAATAGACTCCATCAATACATTAAAATCCTCTGGGGTTGTTTGAAGATCACTGTCTATATAGCCCACAAGTTCTGTATCTACATGATCAAAACCCGCCTTTATGGCCGCACTTAAACCGCAATTCTCTTTGAAAGAAATGAATTCAAAATCGGAACTACGCTCACAAATATCATCGATGAGTTGCTGACTCGCATCTACCGACCCGTCATTGACAAAAAGCACTTTACTTTTGGCCGTTGCCGTTTCAAAGTATTTTAAAAAAACCGTTTCTACACGGAGTAAATTCTCCTCCTCATTGTAGACGGGAACTACGATAGTCAGGCGATAGCTCATATAAATGTGTTCTATACTGTAAAAATACGGTTTTGAAACAAATTACAGCATGGTTAGATTTACCACTTCCTGCTTTGTAAGATGTCTATAATTCCCTCTAGGAAGATCCTTTTTTGTAAGACCCGCAAGCCCTACACAATCAATCCGAAGCACCTCATAGTTTAGGTGTTCAAAAATGGTACGGATCACACTATTTCCTCTATGTTTTAATTTCAGGCCGATTTCTTTTTTAGGAGCTCCTTCTACGTGGCTTACTTCTACAACTTCGACCTTCTTACCTTCAACCGTCATCCCTTCTTTAATACGATCCATATCGGCAACCTTCAAATTCTTGGACAACTCTATATGATATAGTTTCGTCACTCCATTTTTAGAATTCGTAAACTTTTGAACCACATCATCATCATTTGTAAAAAGGATCAACCCAGTCGAGTTGCGTCCTAAGCGTCCAATTGGCTTTACGCGGGCCTTCGTTGCATTTGCAATGAGGTCCATAACAGTATGCCCTTTGTCGATACTTACCGTTGTGGCAAAACCTTTGGGTTTATTCAATAATATATACGTCTTTGGTTCAGGATTGATCCGGCGACCATCAAAACGAACATCGTCCTCTAGTTTTACACGGTACCCCATTTCATTGACCACCTTCCCGTTAACCGTTACATTCCCTATAGAAATATACATATCGGCCTCACGTCTTGAGCACAT
>JBLHXM010000146.1:0-5151 GCA_047630395.1 Dokdonia sp. | reverse complement strand
GTAGACAGGCACGGTTGAGGGCCGTGTGCACTAGTTGCGTGTGGGTTCAAGTCCCATTCCGGGTACATCAAAGACCATTCTAATAAAAGAATGGTCTTTTTTTATGGCAAATAGCACGTTTTTTGCCTAACATATTTCAAATTTTGGGTTTTATTAAAGTTTAAAATCACAGACTAAATGCTCCAATCTACAAAGTCTCAGCGCTCTAAACAATGAGCTACCCAAAATATATCAAGTATTTCATTTTCAATTATTTACGATTTCACACGATTTTCGGGAATGGTATAAAAGTGTACTTTTTTCATTTTGTTTACATTTTAACTCAAAATTGTTAAACAAAATATATATTTTTGCTACTTTTAACACCCAAGATCTTTATTTATGAGCAACGTTGTCAAAACTAAATTTAGCATAAAAGATTTGGAAGGTCTTAGCGGCATCAAAGCCCATACCATTAGAATATGGGAAAAAAGATATGCTATCCTAGATCCGCAGCGAACAACTACTAACATTCGTTTCTATACGCTTGCGGACCTTCAAAAATTGCTCAATGTTGTTTTTCTTATTGAAAACGGCTCTAAAATCTCCAAGGTAGGCAAACACAGTACCGCTGAAATTGCGCAAATGGTCGCTGAAATAGTCAGTGATCGAAGTTTTGGTCATCAAAACCATGCAATCAATTCGATGAAAATTGCCATGATGAACTTCGATCAAAATCTATTTTATAAAACCTATAACGCATTACTAGAGCATAAGTCCTTTGTAGAGATCTTCTACGAAACCTTTATTCCTTTGCTCGAAGAAATAGGATACCTGTGGCAGTCTGACACTATCAATCCATCGCATGAACACTTCATATTCAATTTGATCAAACAAAAAATATTGCTGAACATAGAATATATCCAAACCAAATCTCAGCATTCAAACAACAAAACATTTGCGCTCTTTTTACCAGAAAATGAATTTCATGAATTAGGATTACTTTTTCTCAATTATGAGATTGTAAGTAATGGCTATAAAGTAATTTATCTAGGGCAGAGTATCCAGTTGGAAAGTCTTAAGTACCTATCCTTGAATCATCCTGACATTTCCTTTGTAACCTATACTACGGTGGAACCAGACGTAGATGAATTGCATGCTTATCTCGATGAGTTTCACTCGCTTTACGGTAAAGATGATTTCCAACTTTATGTCTTAGGAAATAGAGTAAAGGATATAGACGAATCTATTATATCCGATTCTATTAGACCCATGCTGAGTATTAGAGAATTTGTAAATGTAATTAAAGCACCTATCGCAAACTATGCCTAAAAAAATAATTGTTATCGGCTCCGGATTCTCATCTTTAGCCGCCGCATGTTACCTCGCAAAAGACGGTTATGATGTTCATGTCTATGAAAAGAATGCAACCGTAGGAGGACGCGCGCGACAGTTGAAAAAAGATGACTTTGTTTTTGATATCGGGCCCACTTGGTATTGGATGCCCGATGTTTTTGAACGTTTTTTTGCCGATTTCAATAAAACTCCTGAAGACTATTACGAGCTTATTAAACTCGGACCAGCCTATCGCGTATATTTTGGCGTAGGGGATTTCATTACCATAGGGGATACCCTAGAAAAAATTAAAGAAGTTTTTGAAGCAGAAGAGCCTGGAAGTGCGCAAAAATTGCAAACCTTTATGGATGATGCTCAGGATAATTATGACATCGCGATCAAAGATTTAGTTTACCGTCCTGGTGTTTCTCCGCTAGAATTGGTGACGCCACAAACCATGACTCGTGTTGGTAAATTCTTTAGCACCATTGCAAAGCAAGTGCGTAAAGAATTCAAAAACCCAAGACTGGTAGCCATCCTTGAATTTCCAGTGTTATTCTTGGGTGCCAAACCAAGTAACACTCCTGCTTTCTATAGCTTTATGAACTATGCCGATTTTGGCATCGGCACCTTCCATCCCAAAAACGGTATGTACTCTGTGATTCAAGCCATGGAAAACCTAGCGGTATCCTTGGGCGCATCCGTACATGTAAATCAGAACGTTTCTGAAATTAAACTTGAAGATGGTCAAGCGGTCGGTGTTGTGAGTAATGACACTTTCGTGAAAGCGGATATCGTCCTATCTGGCGCAGACTACCATCATACCGAAACCTTACTTCCCAAGGCATTCAGACAATACTCTGAAGCCTACTGGGATAAAAAAGTATTTGCACCCTCTTCCCTACTCTTTTATGTAGGTTTTGATAAGAAACTGCAAAACGTAGACCACCATACCTTATTCTTTGATGTAGACTTTGGACTGCATGCTGAAGAAATTTATGATCGTCCACAATGGCCAAGCAAACCGCTATTCTACGCTAGCTTTCCATCCATGACTGATGATAGCGCAGCACCTCCAAATAAAGAGGCAGGAATCTTTTTAATACCCCTTGCTCCTGGCTTAGAAGACACCCCAGAATTACGCCAACAATATTTCGAAATCATCATGGAACGTTTCGAACGTCTCACCGATCAAAAAGTGCTAGACTCGATACTGTTTAAAGAATCCTTTTGTGTAAACGACTTCATAAAAGACTATAACTCGTACAAAGGAAATGCGTACGGAATGGCAAATACCTTATTACAAACTGCCTTTTTACGACCAAAACTAAAGAGTAAAAAGGTAAAAAATTTGTACTTTACTGGTCAATTAACAGTGCCGGGACCTGGTGTCCCTCCTTCTCTTATCTCAGGAAAACTCACTGCACAATTGATCGCAAAACATACCAACAGCTAATGAAATTTTTATTTGATACTGTTTCTGGAAAATGTGCTAAGATGGTCACCCAATCTTACAGCACGTCTTTTGCGAGCGCTACCAAAATGCTCTCGCCTGTGATCCGACAGGATATTTACAATATCTATGGCTTCGTTCGTTTTGCGGATGAGATTGTAGATTCCTTTCATGACTATGATAAACCCGTACTCTTTGAACGCTTTGTTCAAGATTTAGAATATGCCTTAGCAGACAAGATCAGTCTAAACCCAATCTTAAATGCCTTTCAAGAAACCGTACATCGATATGGCATTGAACGTCATTTGATCGATGCTTTTATGAAAAGTATGCGTTTGGACTTGACCAAATCAGAATATCTGACAGAAGCCGAGTACAAAGATTACATCTATGGCAGTGCGGATGTGGTAGGCCTCATGTGCCTTACCGTTTTTGTAAAGGGAGATCGCAAGCAATATGACGAACTTAAAGAAAGCGCTATGAGTCTTGGCTCTGCTTTTCAAAAAGTCAACTTCCTAAGAGATCTCAAAGCAGATTTTGAAGGCTTGAGCCGTACCTATTTCCCAGACACTAATCTTGCCGAGCTCGATGAAGCGTCGAAACAAAAAATTATCGAGGACATTGAAGCCGATTTTGCCAAAGGTCTCTCTGGTATTCATAAGCTCCCTGTAGAAGCCAAATTTGGGGTATACACAGCTTATCGCTATTACAGAAAACTACTCAAAAAACTAAAACGAGTACCCTCTGCCGAAATTAAAAATGCACGTGTTCGCGTGCCAGACTACGTAAAAGTGAGCCTACTCGCCCGTAGCTATGTCAAATATCGTTTAAACCTCATTTAAGCTACCCATGCAAATTTTCTATTGGATTATCGTTTTTTTACTCACCTTCTGCACCATGGAATTCATGGCATGGTTTACGCATAAATATGTCATGCATGGTTTCCTATGGTCACTGCACCAAGATCATCATCACAAAAAACACGACTCATGGTGGGAACGCAATGACCTATTTTTTATCTTTTATGCCCTTGTAAGTATCGGTTGTTTTTTACTCTGGCGTTATGAAGGGGTTTGGGCCGGACTTCCAATTGGTCTTGGGATTTTCGCGTATGGATTTGCCTATTTTATGGTACATGATATTTTCATTCATCAACGGTTTAAGATGTTTCGTAAAGCCGATGGCTGGTATGGTAAAGGCTTAAGACGTGCACACAAAATGCATCATAAACATTTAGGGAAAGGAGATGGAGAGTCTTTCGGGATGCTTTTTCCTCCCTTGAAATATTTCAAACAAGCCAAAGCAAGTAAACGCTAATCCTCCTTTAAATTCTATAAAAAAGACAGCTCAGGCTGTCTTTTTTATTCCTTAGTTTTGCGATATGAATACACCTCCTATTTCTCTTGTCACTGGTGGCGCCGGCTTTATTGGAGCCCACGTTGTCCATCACCTATTGGAAATGGGACATACCGTGATTATTATTGACGATCTATCAGGTGGTTTTGAAGAAAATATTCCCGCTTCCGCTAAATTTATTCAAGGCTCCATCACCGATGTCGCCTTAGTCAATTCCCTTTTTGAAAAATACAACTTCGACTATGTCTACCATCTTGCAGCCTATGCAGCCGAGGGTCTCAGTCACTTTATCCGAAGGTTCAATTATCAAAACAACCTCATCGGAAGCATCAACCTCATCAATGCAGCGGTCAATCATCACATCAAATGTTTTGTATTTACCTCTTCTATTGCCGTCTATGGAGATCAGGAACTCCCGCTCAAAGAAAACCAACATCCACAGCCCGAAGATCCCTACGGTATTGCCAAATATGCCGTGGAACTCGACCTCGAAAATGCGCACACAATGTTTGGCCTCAACTATGTCATTTTCCGACCGCATAATGTCTACGGTCCGATGCAAAATATAGGCGATTCTTACCGGAATGTGGTCGGTATTTTCATGAACCAACTCCTCAAAAAAGAACCGCTAACCATTTTTGGTGACGGAAAACAGAGTCGTGCCTTTACATACATAGATGATGTGGCACCGTATATTGCTTCGAGTGGCGCTTTCGCGAAAGCGCACAATCAAGTATTCAACATTGGGAGTGACGAACCAGCTACTGTAAACCAACTGGCAACGGCCGTGGGAGAAGCCATGGAAACAGAGACCAACATCAAGCACCTTGACCAACGCGAAGAGGTTGTACATGCCTACTCAGATCACCAGAAATTCAAGGCCGTGTTTATCCCAAAACCCTCCACTTCCCTCACTGAGGGTTTAGCCAGAACTGCTGCATGGGTTCGCGATCATGGTGCTCGAGAAAGTAGTACTTTTGACAACATAGAAATTGAAAAAAACCTTCCGAAATCTTGGCAGAAAAGAG
>JBLHXM010000145.1:0-5163 GCA_047630395.1 Dokdonia sp. | reverse complement strand
ATGAAAACAGTTTCATAATGATTCATACTCTATTAATTTTTAGTTTAAAATGTGCGCAAAAGTAATCATACTTATTTGTTTTACAAAGTCTGAAAGCAGGGAATTTAAAATAAAATACATGTCCTATATACATAGTGTGTTTTCGTGCCCTCACAGAACATCGTCAAAATACGTCCCTTGGACGGAGACACCCTATTCAAATATGATCGACAAACGACACTACCTTTCGACAAGAAACAGTAAAATGCCGACGAATACCACAAAAAGATTGCATTTCATCGATATTTTGATTAACATTACAGTCTTAACCTATTTAATTCTAAACACTGTGGAGGGAGTTCTATTAGATTGCGCCGTCGTTGATGATTCAAGTCTTCAACGTCTGGCAATAGTAAAGATGATAAACGATCATCCCAATTTGAAATTGGTTGCAGAATATAATAATGCCATCGAAACCAAAAATGGTTTACTTGAAACAAAAGTAGACCTTATCTTCTTGGATATAGAGATGCCTATCCTATCGGGATTTGATTTACTGGATGACTTGATTCACAAGCCTCAGATCATTTTCGTTACAGGAAAGACAAAATATGCGTATAAAGCATTCAATTATAATGCAATTGATTACTTGCGCAAACCTATTACCAAAGATCGCTTTACAAACGCCGTATATAAAGCCATTAGTCTACACAAATTAAAGACCGAAGGTTCTGTAGAGGATGATGATTATATCTTTGTAAAAAGTAATCTTAAGAAGAAGAAAGTAATGTTGAGCGAGCTCAAATACATTACAGCTCTTGGGGATTATGTAAAACTTGTAACCGTACATGACCCTATCATTGTACTAGCAACCATGAAATCATTTGTGGAACAACTTCCTAATGAACGTTTCATGCGAATTCATAAGTCTTACATCATAAATATAGACAAGGTTGATAAATATAATAGTAGAAATATAGAAATTGATGGAGAAAAAATCCCATTAAGTCGTCATAAGAAAGCAGATTTGATGGAAGCATTGTCCGCTTAATTAATACGGCTACATTAAAATACTAAAAAATCCGCTTCGAGCGGATTTTTTCATGTTTCCCTATGAAACTGAAGGTAAAAATTTTTATAAATGAGGGATAACGCAATCCAACCTACCTCCTGCTCTACCTTAGCTTTTTCTTCCAAAAAGGAGCATCATAACTGTGGTATGAAATAGAATTAAAGATGTATGTTGGAATGCCCCAAACCGCTATTTCTTAATAACAATCAACATCTAAAATCAAGCGGACAGACCGAAACTGAGGAATCGCCATAAAACTTGTTTTAACACGACCTATGGCTTCTTTAACTTGGGCTGCATTTTGCTTTCGCGAAAGCTTAATCAGTACATTTCTTCTATATTGGTTACGCACTCTGGCTACTGAAGGAGTTTCTGGTCCAAGTACAGCAGCAGCACCTAAGACTTGCCGTAATGCTTGTGCCAGCCAAACACTACTCTCCTCTATTTTTTGATAATCACGATGCTTCAATGTAATCCGTATCAGACGATAGAAAGGAGGATATTTAAACGTACGACGGTCTTCCAATTGCTCCTCAAACATCCCCATAAAGGCATTGGCTGAAACCTGTTGCAAAATCTGATGATACGGATTATAGGTCTGCACCAGTACCTTTCCTTGCTTTTCGGTACGTCCTGCCCTGCCCGAAACTTGGGCTATCAATTGATAACTTCGTTCAAACGCTCGAAAATCAGGAATGTTTAACATGCTGTCGGCATTGAGAATCCCCACCAAACTGACGTTCCGAAAATCCAAGCCCTTCGTGAGCATCTGCGTCCCAACAAGGATATCAATCTCCTCCTGCTCAAAGGCAGTAATGATTTTTTCAAAGCCATACTTGCCGCGAGTGGTATCAGAATCCATCCGTGCGATAGCTCTTTCTGGATATAGTTCTTTGAGTTCAACTTCTATTTGTTCGGTTCCAAAACCCTTGGTAGTCAACTCCGAACTACCGCAGGCCATACATTTTAATTGCATCGCAATATGGTGACTACAATAGTGACAGCGGAGCTGGCTTTTATATTTATGATACGTCAAACTCACATCACAATTGGGGCATTGCGGAGCATGACCACAGGTAGTACATTCTAGAATAGGTGAAAACCCTCTCCTATTCTGAAATAAAATAACCTGCTCCCCTGCTTCCAATGCATCTGTAATCGCCCGCAGCAGCGTATCACTAAAATGTCCCGTCATTTGTCGCTTGCGCTGTTTCTCTTTGATGTCTACCAAATTAATATCCGGCATAAGGATATTCCCATGGCGCTGCTTTAGTTGGACATAGCCATATTTATTATTAATACCATTATACACGGTTTCAATAGCCGGAGTTGCAGAGCCTAATAAAACTTTGGCCTGAAACATATTCCCTAAAACAATCGCTGTATCTCTCGCATGGTAACGAGGCGCGGGGTCAAATTGCTTAAAACTACTTTCATGCTCTTCATCGACAATAATAAAGCCTAGATCTCTAAAGGGTAACAGTACAGCAGATCTTGCTCCGATAATGATTTGTGCTTTATCCAACTTTGCCAGTACATTATTCCATACCTCTACCCGCTCATTGACCGAGTATTTGGAATGAAAAACGGCTACTTTCTCTCCAAAATAAGCTTGCAATCTTCCAATTAGCTGGGTGGTTAACGCAATCTCAGGGAGTAAGTACAAAGTTTGTTGGCCGCTGGCTAGCAACTCCTCAATTAAAGAAACATAGATTTCGGTTTTCCCAGAAGCGGTGACGCCGTGCAGGACACAGACATCCTTGGTTTCGAAGGCATTCTTTATTTCGTCTAGCGCTAACTGCTGGTAAGGATTTAGGTTTTTGATACCCGTTGTTGCTCCTTCAAAGGCAATGCGATCCTGACGTTTCTCATAGCGTTCAAAGACCCCTTTTTCAACCAAGTTATTTAGAAGTGCAGAAGAAGCTCCTGTTTGTTTTTGAAGATCTAAGGCTTTGATAGGTTTTTGGCTTTGAGCACGCATTGTAAAATACTGTAGAAGTACTTCCCGCTGTTTGGGTGCTCTAGACAACTCCTCCATCAAGAGGTTGAATGCCCCTTCATCTTCATAAGCCTCTACTAAACGGACATACTTCACTAACTTTGGCTTGTATTGTTCATAGAGCTCTTGCTGCAATGACAAGGCTCCTTTTTCAAGGAGTCGTTTTACAGGAGGCAACACCGTACGTTTCCCCAAAATTTCCATTACCTCTTGGATTTTGAGTTCCGACTGATGCTGCAAGGCTTCATAAATCAGAAATTCATCATCTTTCAAGGCAGCATCTTCAATAACTACCTCTGGATTAATGCGTATAATTGTTTCGCTTTCCAACAGGAAGGCACTGGGCAAAGCCGCTCGCATCACCTCGCCTTCTGTACACATATAATAGGAAGCGATCCACGTCCAAAGTTTCAGCTGATCTTTAGTGACAATGGGAATCTCATCTAAAATGTGCTCAATTTCTTTAGCTTCATACACAGTGGGCGCTGTGAGATGTATATTCTTGACAATACCCGCATACACCTTTGATTTTCCAAAGGGAACAGCTACGCGCATCCCTGGAGAAAGGAAGTTGTATTCTGCCTCCGAAACTCGGTAGGTAAACGCGCGTTCCACAGGAATAGGTAGTATGACATCTATGAAGTGTGACATAGTATCAAAAGTAGGTTTTAGTGCGCTTTCGCGAAAGCAGACCACAAAAAAAACCGTTCAAGTTATGAACGGTTTTTTTGAATGGGTGTCGCATTCTATTTAAACGACTACTTTTTAATGAATCGTTTCACAACAACGGATCCTTCGGTTTGTATTGAAAGATAATAAACCCCTTCCGAAAGTCTAGACACATCCAACTCATATTCCGAAGATGCGGCGTAGTCTTTCTGTGTGATAAGACGGCCATTAAGATCAAATAACGTTATAGACTGAATGAAGTTCCCATTAGTCTCCAAAATTATTTGTGAAGTTGCAGGGTTCGGATATAAAGAGACCTGTGTCGCTATTACTATAGAATCTTCCAGTCCTAGGGTTGTATCAACCGTTAGTATGAACTCACAGTTTGCAATATTTCCAAAAGCATCTGTAGCAGTAATTGTAACTGTATTCACACTTGGATCTGCTACCACAGTTCCACCCGCTGGGGTCTGCACGACAACTAAGTCTGCACCAGAAGAACAATTATCACTTACAGAAGTGGTAAAATCTGGAATAATATACGATCCACTATCTCCAAACACAATCAGGGCATCTGGGCAATCGATCAAAGGAATGGTTGTATCGGTAATGCTTACAGTAAACGTATACACGGTATCATTTCCATTTATATCCGTTAAGGTATACTCTTCTACAGTAAGCCCTACTGGGAACGTTGCTCCACTGCCAAGACCTCCTGTTTGAGAGATGATAACCATTGATGGGTCCGTACAATTATCTTCTAAAACAAATGCGTTAATAGATGCATCATAATTAACTATAGCGCTACAACTAGTATCATTAGTCCCAGTTCCTGTAAAAATATCAACTGGACCTGAAATGACAACCACACCAAGAGTATCTTCAACAGTAACTACGGCCGTTGTATCTGAACTATTACCGCTCGCATCTGTCACCGTAAGTGTTACAGTCACAGGTGTACCCACATCGGTACAATCAAAAACATCAGGAACAACCGTTAAACTATCAACAGCACAATTATCTGTAGAACCGTCATCAACATCTGCACCCGTAATAAATGCCATCCCTAAGGCATCTAATTGTACCGTAATATTCATTGCAGTGGCAATAGGTGCAACCATATCCTCTACAGTTACTAGCGTAGTACACATAGAAACATTCATATTGGTATCTGTAACCGTTAAGGTCACCGTCACAGGTGTTCCTACATCGGTACAATCAAAGGAGCTAATATCTATCGATGTGCTGGCGATGCCACAGGCATCTGAACTAACATTATCGATATCTGCTACGGTGATACTAGCCATTCCCATAGCGTCTAACTGCACTGTAAAGGGTCCAACACAATTTGCCGTTGGAGCTACATTATCTTCTACTGTAACTAACGTAGTACACATAGAAACATTCATATTGGTATCTGTAACCGTTAAGGTCACCGTCACAG
>JBLHXM010000144.1:0-5200 GCA_047630395.1 Dokdonia sp. | reverse complement strand
CCGAGTCATGCTTACAAAAAGAAAGGAACCTATGAAGTCCGCTTATGGAGCACCAATAACTATGATAACGGCAAACCGCCTGAAAGTCGGCCAAAGAAGGTTGTTGTGAATGAATCTTCTAATGAAGAAGCGAGTATAAATGGAGACGCTTTCGCGAAAGCTAACTCCCCATTTATAGCAACCGACGACCTTATCATTAGACATAATAGAGAACCCGTTCCTGAGCAAGAAATGGTCCTTATAAGTAGTTATAAAAACACAAAAGATTACACCACCAGCGGTAAACTCTATTTATTTTACAACGATGCAAGTTTCAAAAATGACAATTTTAAATTATCCGATACTCGTTTACACCATGGCGAGAAAATCATGGAACAAGCACTCATCGCATTCCATCAAGAGTCTAATGATTCAGATTCCTATCTCGCTACCACCTTGCCTTCGTGTTTGGAGAAAAGAACACTTATCGTGCAAGATAGTACGAAGCGCACCAACTTACCCTTGACCCTTGAGGAGACCAAAGCCCTGTATCGAAACAGCCAGGTGATTGAATTTGACAATATGAAGCCAGGAGAAGAACGCAACATTTTTCGCACCCTGGAAACCACTCCTGAAATGCTCAAGGATACGAGTGCAATTGTAACACTTCGAAGCATCTATGTCCCGGATGCTAATTATGATAACCACACCGTTAAAGACACAGAGTTAGAGATTGTAACATCTCACGACCCCAACAAAATGTCTTCGAACGGGACCTTGCTCAATTATCGCTTGGCGCGTTTCAAACGCTTAAAATTCAAGGTGCGATTTCAAAATAATGGGGAGGGCCCTGCAAATACCATTCGATTGGAAGTAGACACTCCAGCAATGTTTGATCGTGGCACCCTCGAAGTAACAGATATGTATCCAAAATGCGAAATATGCCCTAAAGGAAGAGAAGTCAACTATTCTTGCTTGGATACCATTCTCAAAAAAGACCAAATCATCTTTACCTTTAAAAAGATATACTTGCCCGGTTCTGAGCAAAATAATGTCAAAGAAAAGGACTCCACCAAAGGGTTTGTAAAGTATTCTATGAAGTTTGGGAAGGATTTTCACAAAACAAAAACACGCAATCGAACAGCCATTTTCTTTGATAAAAACCCCCCTATTTATACAAATTATAGTACAACACGTTTTACTCCTGGAATATCTATAGGTGCAAAATCAGGTACTATATTTACACCTGCTCGCGATAATGCATCTGAGTATTTTGCGGGGATTACCGTTTCTCCTTTCAAATCGTATCGCGGTTATTTCCAAGCAGAGTTATTCTTTTCAGCGGCCTCGTTTGAAACCTTTCGAAACTTTGATACCAGTGAGATTAATGATATTGGCATTGAAAGTCTAACCCGTTTTAGTGAAGAAGCAAAAGAAAAAGCAGTCACCACTTATTTGGTTCCTGTTTCTTACCGATACAACCTCAATAACTTTCTCGCGGTAGGCGCAGGAATTCAATTGAAGGTCGATTTAAATAGTAATTGTGAAGCCACAACAACAGGTGAGTTTTCGCAGATCATTCCTGGCGTGGGCGAAATACGAGATGAGACACAAGACACTTTGCAACGCACCGAATGTAATAGTGGTTTTGGAAATTTCCAGTCGGGTGTTTTTATCGGCGCAAACCTAGGGGGTGTCCGTATCGGGCCAAGTGCCGGAGTTCGCTATGTCCACAATTTCAATGCGCCCACATCACAGATACAGTTGTATGGTATTTGGAAATTCTAATCGATGAAACAACTTTTTTTTCTTGGCATTATAGGAATCTGTATTGGAGGTTCGTATTCCCCTTTCGCGAAAGCACACACATACCAGACGATTAGGCTTCCTGTTTATGAGCAACAATCCATCACAGAGGCAATCTATCTAAAATTGGATGCCTTCATCGAGGCGCCCCAACTAAGCAATGGTCAAGCATTTTATCAATGGCTAAAGGACCAATCCATCTCCACAAAGGAAGAGCAACTTGCACAAGTCATAAGCTTGAGCAATTTGGGGTTTTTTGCGAGCGCCCATGGCGATAATCAAAGGGCCATCCAGTACTACGCAGAAGGGTGGAATATCTATAACTCCAACCAGCTTTCGGGTTTTGATATTTTACAGTCTTGCCTCAAACCCTTGGGAAACCTCTACACGCAAACCAATGCCCTCTCTGAGGCGCAGCAAATTATAGAGATTTACATTTTGCGCGCCCAAGAAGCTAAGCGCATAGAGATCATTCCTGGCGGTATCGCAAATCTTTCGGTAGTCTATCAAAATCAAGGTAACTATGAAAAGGCAATTTCTTTAATAGAGGAAGGCCTCAAAAGACATCCTCGATATCCAAATCTCCTTACCAATCTTGCGACCAATCTATTTGCAGTAGATCGCCATCAAGAGGGGCTCAAAGTGGCCCAACAGTCATTGGCTATTAACCCAAACCAGCCAAATATCTATAAAATGCGAGCGCAGTTGTATGCGGGTAAAAAACGATATACGGAAGCCGTTCAAGAACTAAAGCAAGCATATCTATTGCAGCAAGAAAATCCAAGAACACCTCAGAGAGGTCTTGCCAAAACACAGCTTGCTCTCGCCGAGATCTATGTGCAGCTAAACCAATTGGAAACTGCAAAAATTGCGCTCAAAAATGTGTATACACGAGTCCTTCAAAATAGCGTACCACCCTTTGATTCTGAGCAAGACGTTCCAGCGTTGCGCCAACTATTCCCCGAGAATACACTGATGGACGCATTAGACCTAGATGCTCATATTGCCTTCTTAGAAAACGACTCCCCAGGCAGTTTAAAACGTTATGAACTTGCGGCATATACCGCAGCACTTTTGAACACAAGGCAACGCAATCAGCAGTCGAGACTGATCATGCAATCAAACAGTAAAAAACGCATCGAAACTTATTTAACTATTGCTCATGCCTCCTACTTGAAAGAAAAAGATCTAAAGATACTGGAAAACGCTTTCCTAATGTTTCAGAAAGCCACAGCAAGCATCGTTTCTGAAACATACATAAACAAAAAACAACGACAACCATATCGCGATGATGCTCTTAGTATCGATTTGGAACAACGAGAAAAAAAACAAGCCAACTGGAACGTTGAAGCGTATGAAAATCAAAGACTAGG
Source organism: Dokdonia sp. (assembly GCA_047630395.1). Classification (GTDB taxonomy): domain Bacteria; phylum Bacteroidota; class Bacteroidia; order Flavobacteriales; family Flavobacteriaceae; genus Dokdonia. Next base: position 2,042 of record JBLHXM010000144.1, on the reverse strand, counting down.
CATTCCCAATCCATTAGAATATGCTGCAATTTTAGATAGTATTGATCAGAATGGGTATCAAATTAATACCCTACAAAATCAACTAAGATTAAAGTACCCTGCTTTGAACGAGAGGTACGAAACATCAGTATCTGAGGTGCAATCGAAAGCAAGAAAAAAAGGACAAACGGTGGTTAGCTATTTTATGGGAACAACTGCTAGCTATCAGTTTGTGATTTCAGGAAGTGAAGTAACTTTCAACAGACTTACATCAGGGGCGAAAGCACAAGAAGACTTCAAGCAAGAGTGCGTTCAATTCATATCCTATTTTAAAGATGCTGGACAGATAAACAATGACCCTAACGGGTATACCCAAGCAGCCTATTTATTATTTAAGAAGCTAAACCTACCAGACGCTGATGCGCTGATCATTATTCCGGATTCCTTTTTACAATTTATTCCTTTTGACGCATTACTGACAGAAGAATCCAAAGGTTTCCAATATGGAAAAATGCCTTTTTTGTTGCGTCAGAGTCGGTTATCGTATGCACTTTCGCCCCTGCTCTACTTAGAGGAAGATATTCCAATGGTGAAACATCCGATGGCCCTAGGGGTTTTTCCTGTTTTTGAAGGAACCCCTTTGGAACTTACCCACTCTATAGAGGAAGCAAAGGCGCTGGAAGATAGCTTTGATGGAGAACTATTGATGCATGGAGAAGCTTCTGCTGTGGCCGCTTTCGCGAAAGCGGGAACCCATCAAATATTACATTTCTCTACCCATGCATCTGGAGGCACTTTGCAAACACCCGCCTATCTCCAACTTTATGATGCTCAAATTCCTGTCAATCGATTGTATGGTGATCAATGGCAAACAGATTTGGTAGTACTGAGTGCCTGTGAAACAGGTATTGGAGCTATTATATCTGGTGAAGGGGCGCAAAGTCTTGCCCGAGGATTTCAATATGCCGGCGTCCAAAATATTGCTTTTACCCTTTGGCAAGTAAATGATAGATCCACAGCAACTTTAATGAGCACATACTATGAGAATCTGAAGAAAACGAGGTCTCGAGATGGAAGTTTGCAAGCTGCAAAAAGCAACTATCTCACCGATACATCAATCCCTAATACCAAAAAATCCCCCTACTATTGGGGAGCATTCGTCTATTATGGTACTACGGATGTTTCGCCAAACTATAACACATGGGTGTGGTGGTGTGGTCTTGGAATATTAGCCTTATTTTTAGCCTTATTACTAAAACGAAAGCATGGCATCACTGCGTGAATTTTTACTAGATAAAGGATATTTTCGAGTGCGACTCTTCCCGACACCAACAAATCATTTAGAGATCAAAGCAAAAATTAATGGCATTGAAGGCTCTTTTATTTTAGACACAGGAGCTTCTAGTTCTTGTATTGGATTTGAATTTGCTGCTCATTTTGGACTTATCACTGAGGAAAGCGATGTCTTGGCAGCAGGAGCAGGCGCCATCGATATGCGCACCGAACTCTCACATAATAATTTTTTGAAAATTGCCAAATGGCAAATGACTGGGCTCAACATTGTCTTGTTTGACCTTAGCAATATCAATAGCGCTTTGGAGAATCATAATGCCCAGCCAGTGCATGGTATTCTTGGCGCCGATCTACTGAATAACGGTCGAGGGATTATTGACTATCAATACAATTGTTTGTATCTCAAATAATATTATTTATTGTATTTTTAACAGTTCAACCTAAAGAACTGTGAAAAAGCATCTATTGATTATCCTTTTGCTTTGTTGTGGTGCTATATGCCTAGGCCAACAGAAAGCAGATTCTCTATATATTGTTTTAGAGAGCACAACAGATAACCAACAACGCTTTGAGCTGTTAGAACAGTTACTAGGCGAACTAAGACCTGGTGAATCATTGATAGCAAAAAAGGAGGTTCTCTTAGAGGAGGCGTACTCCCTTGCAAATGCGCTAAATACTCCAAACAAAATCGCTCAAATTGCCTCAAAAGAAGGGGCTTTCCTGTTTCGGTATGCGCGTAATCCTTCTGGAGCGAGCAGGCTTTACGACAG
>JBLHXM010000143.1:0-5232 GCA_047630395.1 Dokdonia sp. | reverse complement strand
CGGACACTTGGAAGTGTTCTTTGTCAACTCCATGGGCATGCCGTTTAATAGCGGTACGATCATCGCAGCACTTCTAGTGATTGGAGCCTTCTATTATGGAATTACGCTTTCGCGAAAGCGCAACTACCCGATTTTCAATACGCTGCTCCTTTGTGTGCTATTCATTTTTGTAGGTTTCTCTTCTTGGATGATGTTACCCATACGCGCAAATGCCGGAACCACCATCAACGAGAATAATCCAAACAATGCGCGTGAATTACTCGCATATTATAACCGGGAGCAATATCCAGAAACACATTTGTTTTATGGCCCACAATTTACCTCAGACTATGCGGGTCTAGATCCAGATGATCCCTACACAGATGATAAGAAAAAATACGAGAAGGACGAAAAACTAGGAAAGTACGTCGTTGTCAACGAATGGGAAAATACCGGGCAAAACCTTGACAACAGTCAGAAGACCTTCTTGCCTCGCATGTGGAGTCCAGAAAACAACATCAATTACTTAGCCTATACGGGGCCGCTACCATTTACGATTAAACCCGAACATATAAATAACAAGGATTTACAAGCTGCCGTCACTCAATTTAGAGAAGACCTGGTCGAAGGAAAGGTCGGTTTAGAAGGCTACAATAAATTCATGAAGCAGTTTGGCCAAGAATACTTGAACGTGGAGCCTCCGTCCTTTGGAGACAATATGAGCTTTATGTTCAACTACCAGTTTGGCTATATGTATTGGCGTTACTTTGCCTGGAACTTTATTGGGCGTCAGAATGACATTCAAGGCACCGGCGACGACTTTGATGGCAACTGGCTCAGTGGTATTGACTTTATAGATAGTATGTTCTTAGGAAGTCAAAAGAACCTTCCTACAGATGCGCTCAAAAACAAAGCACGAAACAACTATTATTTCCTGCCCTTTTTACTGGGCTTGATTGGATTTATTTTCCACATGTCCAAAGACAAACGGACGTTTTGGGTACTCCTTGTCTTCTTCCTGTTCACAGGGCTGGCACTTAAAATTTACCTCAATGAACGCCCCTTTGAACCTCGGGAACGGGATTATGCACTTGTAGGCTCCTTCTATGTCTTTGCGATGTGGATAGGTTTTGGCGTCTATGCGCTCTATGAAACCTGTAGCGAATTCTTTTCAAGGAAAATTGCGCTCCCATTAGTCACTGTATTGTGCCTACTTGCGGGCCCAATCATGCTCGCCAAAGAAAACTGGAACGATCATGACCGTTCGGGACGTAAAACGGCTTTGGCCATGGCACGTAAATACCTGGACTCTGTTGATGAAAATGCCATCCTCTTCACCATTGGAGATAATGACACCTTTGCCTTATGGTATCTTCAAGAAATTGAAGAATACCGTACAGATGTGCGTGTGATTAATACCAGCCTCTTTAATACAGATTGGTATATCGATCAAATGAAACGCCCTGCCTATAAAAGTAAAGCGATTCCTAGTCAGCTTACCCACGATAAATACGTCACCGGAACGCGAGACGCTATTTGGTATGTGCCTGTGAGTGACTCTACAGATATTAAAACATGGATGAATTGGGTTGCCAGTGACGATCCGCGTACCAAAGAAGAATTGCGCAACGGGCAGCTTGTAAACACCTTCCCAAGCAAGAAGATTCGTATTCCCGTGGATAAAGAGTCTGTACTTAGAAACAAGATCGTCGATCTGGATGATGCAGATGAGATTGTACCGTATATAGATATTGAACTCAAGGGAGATATCCTTTACAAGAACAGACTCATTATGCTGGATATTGTTGCCAATAACAATTGGGAACGTCCTATCTATTTTACAGGAGGAAGTTTTGGTGATGATGATTACCTCTGGATGAAAGACTATCTGCAACTCGACGGTGTTTGCTTTAAATTGATCCCTATTAATACGCCCGTAGACCCTAGAAATCCATACGACATGGGTCGTATCGATGGTGATAAAATGTATGATATTGTGAAGAACTGGTATTGGGGTGGCAGTGGAGATCCCGATATATATCACGATCGTGAAACCCGTACCAACGGAATTACCTATCGCGGTAATATGGCACGTCTCGTAGAGCAACTGCTCAACGAAGACAAACCAGAAAAGGCCAAGGAAATCCTTGATCTTGCCATGGAAAAGATGCCTATTGACACCTTTGAATTCTATACACTCGTCGAACCGTATATTACGGGATATTACCAATTAGGGGAGCGTGATAGAGCGCGTGAGATCTGGAACGAGCTCGCAAAAAAATACCAGGAACAGCTTATCTATTTTGATGGACTAAGCCCAGAGCGTCGCATGAAAAACTATGAAGAAATCTATAGCAATATGGAGAAGTACCGTAGTTTATTAGACCTTTTGGTCATGAATCGCGAAGAAGATATCATTGTTGCCAAAGCCGAGGAATTTAATAGCTATATGCGTTTATTCCCCGAATTGTACGGAGATGATGAAGCAGAAGATCCTGAGCGATTAGAAACCGTTGCTAAACCAGCAATCGAGATTCCAGCAGATTCGCAAGACATCGAATAAGATGCGTCCTTTTATTCCATTACCAGTACGGGTACCTTCATTGTTAAAATGGTGGTACCCGTCTTGGTATGTATGGGATCGTAAAAACGAAGACAAGGTCATCTATCTCACTTTTGATGACGGCCCCATACCCGAAATAACCGAATGGGTTTTGGACACCCTGCACAGGCTCTCACGCGCCAACGAAGCTCCTATTAAAGCGAGTTTCTTTTGTATTGGGGATAATGTACAAAAGCACCCTAAGATCTTTCAGCGCATACTTTCAGAAGGACATCAAGCAGGGAATCATACCTTCCATCACCTAAAAGGATGGCAAACGGATACATTGGACTATATAGATAACACGCTCAAGGCTGCCACTATTATGGAGAAACATGCGCTTCATACACAAACGGGCACCCAGCTGCAGTTTCCTTTATTTAGGCCGCCCTATGGAAAGATTAAGAAGCGTCAGGCGCAAAAATTACGTGCCTTGGGATATCAAATTATCATGTATCGGGTAGTGGCGTATGACTGGGAAGCTACGGTTACTCCAGAAAAATGTTTGGTAAATGTGATCAACAATACAAAGTCAGGTGACCTCGTTGTTTTTCACGACAGTGTAAAAGCATTTAAAAATCTACAATACGCCTTACCGCGAGTCATTGCTCACTTTCAAGAAAAAGGCTACCGATTTGAGACGCTTTAAGAGGCGTACTCCTGCATAATTCCAATGAGGGTATTGGCATCTTGCTCTCCACTTTGCCGCCACTTCATTTCCCCTTTTTTATAAATCATAAGCGTTGGCAGTTGTTTGATGCGTAGCGCTTCTGCCAGCTCATTGTTTTTATCAACATCTATTTTGATGATTTTTCCCTTATCGCCCACGGCAGCGGCTACATCCCGTAGGATCGGATGCATGGATACCGAATCTTCATTCCATTCTGTATAGAAATCAAGCAATACGGGGATATTCAGATCTATTAATTCGCCAAATTTCGACATAGTAGTTTCTTTAATTTCTAAAAGTCAGACTTTTAGCCTATCAAAGATAACATTTTATCTTTATTAGGCTGTTTTTGAGCCCTTTTTAAGGGTAATCACTGTAATTTCTGGCCAAATACCGACTCTTCCAGGAAAAGCCAAATAGCCAAATCCTCGATTCACGTTTATATACTGCCCCACTTGCTCATAGATCCCAGCCCAGTACTTATAACGTAAGCTTACAGGACTTAGTTTAAACCAGCCAGGAATTTCAATCCCAAACTGCGCCCCATGGGTATGACCACTCAAGGTTAAATGAAAATGTTCTGGGTGATCCTTTACTTCGTATTCCCAATGCGAAGGGTCATGACTCATTAAAATGCGAAAATCACTTTTCTCCAATCCACCAATGGCTTTATTTAAATCTCCTGCCTTCTTAAATCCGCCTTCTCCCCAATTTTCAACACCCACCAGGGCTAGACGTTCTCCATCCTTTTCCAAGAAGCGATGTTCATTGAGTAATAAATCAAAACCTAACTCTTTTTGTATTTCTTTCAAGCGATCTAAATTGGCAACCTTAGCCTCTGGAGATTCCCAAGACACATAATCCCCATAATCATGATTTCCAAGGACAGAAAATTTACCATCTTTGGCTTTCAAACGGCCAAAAGTATCCATCCACGGATCCATTTCGCTCGCTTCATTATTCACCATATCACCCGTAAATAAGATCGTGTCACTGGCCTGCTCATTGATCAAATCAATCGCGTACTCTACCTTTTCTTTATTGTCAAAACTCCCAGAGTGTATATCACTGATCTGTGTAAGGGTATACCCATCAAAAGCAGCGGGTAAATCTTCAAAATGTAAGGTGTATTTCAATACCTTAAAATTATAACGCCCCTTGAAGACTCCATATAAAATAGAAGCAAAAGGAATGGCAGCAAGTCCTAAAGCGAACTGACTTACAAACTTGCGACGACCGTCAAGGTTAAAGGAAGCATCTGTTCCTACCAATTTCCCAAAGACCGCCTTGACAAAGCGAAAGAGATCCTCTCCAAACATCGTGAAAATGATGACTAATTTCCCGACGAGCATAATGATAAAAGCGACCACAAAAAACTGTGTCATCGGAGACATATTGCGGCGTCCACTGGTTGAAAATTGATAGATTAATCCGCCAAAAATTAAGAGCGTAATGAGAAAATAAAGCACCGCTCCCCACCGCCCTTTCACTAAAAAGCGAAACGCCTGAAAGGCATAAATATCCAATGCAATTAAAAGTAAAATGAAAAATATAAATCGTAGCACGTAGTCAGTAGTTTTAACAAAAGTAAAAGCTCAGGTCGAGGGTTTGCCAACTTTGGCGAAACTTTAACCCGTAAGAACCCTAAAAAGCTGTCTCATTAGACGAAGATAGGGCTCAAAAGTTACACAAATTGTACATTTGTATCCAAAAACTAATTGATGCTTCAACTTCGCAAAGTAGCGGTACATGTTAGCGATCGTTTCCATTTGGAATCGGTCGATTTTTCTGTAAACCAAGGGGAAGCCGTGGCCATTATTGGCGAAAGCGGTTGTGGAAAAACTTCCCTTCTTAAGGTAATCTACGGGCTGTATGATCTTGACGCAGGGAGCATTCAATGGAAGGACAAATTTGTATCTGGACCCAAGGAAAATCTCGTTCCAGGGATGCCGTATATGAAGTATTTATCCCAAGGTTTCGA
>JBLHXM010000142.1:0-5304 GCA_047630395.1 Dokdonia sp. | reverse complement strand
GAATCTAGCTGGTGCTTCAACCGTGAAGTTATTGCTCAAGTGAAGCGCACCTTCTGATGCGATCAGCTTTTGCGGTTTGGGTATGATACCCCATTTTGCTTCGCGAGCAGAGGAAGTGGTCCTTTCGCTACACGCCGCGAGTATCAAACTGATCGCAAGAATAAACAGAAGGTGAAAGGAAGGCTGGTTTTTCAAGTCGTTGGATCTTCGATTGGAAGTAAACGTAGTTAATAGCAACTAGGAATTGAAAGTTGATGACATGAAAAAGCCCACTGTTTTTCAACAGCGCGCTTTCACGTTTGAGATTTGCTCGATTAGGCTGGCTTCTTCTCGGTTTTGATAAACTCCACCAGTTGAACTTCCGTGGTGTAGCGTTTCTTGCCGTCTTTGTCTTCGTAAGAGCGGTTCACCAGCTTTCCAGTTATGGCTACTTCGTTTCCTTTAGTGAGCATTTTTTCCGTGAGCTCGGCCATTTTTCCCCAAGCTACTAGGGTATGCCAGTGGGTGTCTTTGACATAATTTCCGCTGGCATCTTTGTGACCTGCGTCTGTAGCGAGGCTCATTCGTGCCATAGTAGTTCCGTTATCGAACTTGCGCATTTCGGGATCCATTCCGAGGCGTCCTATCAGTTGTACTCTATTTACCATGTTTTTCATTTCTTCAACTTTTAAGTTTGTAAAGGTTAATGGGTATTGTGTAGGGGGTTTTGGGATTTGGTTTTCCGACCTTAAATCATGCTTCGGCTGATGCAGTGAGTGGTGTGTCGCATTACGCTATACCCAATACTATAACCCCTAGTCTCGGTTTTTGCTGCCGAGCATCATGAAGTCATTCACGTTGATGTCGACAGTGTGGCGGCGGTTGCCTTCTTTGTCTTCATAGACTCCCGTGATCAGCCTTCCCTCTATGGCGATTTGTTGTCCTTTCTTGAGGAACTTTTCTGCGAGATCTGCGTTGCGGTCCCAAGCCACGAGTCTGTGCCATTGGGTGTTTTCTACCTTTTCACCTTTGGCGTCTCTATAGCTCTCGTCTGTGGCGAGTGAGAGACGGGCTAGCTTTTTGCCGTTTTTGGTTTCCTTGATTTCTGGATCGTTGCCGAGGCGGCCGATTAGCTGGACTTTGTTAACTAGTGTGTACATTTCTTCAACTTTTAAGTTTAGTATATGGTTTTTAGTGGCGAGTCGCTAGCTGCTAGTGGTTAGTTGATCGTTTTTAGAACTGATTACTAAAGACTAATTACTAGTGACTAAATAAGCTTTTGGAAGTTGCGCAGTACCAAGAGCGGTGATTGTCAATCGACGTGGCAAAGATGTGGGAGGGTGGACGAATTAGCCGTAGAGTAAACGTTTATATCCGTTTATAAACGTTTACAAACGGATAGATCCGCTCTGGGTATGGTGTTTAGGGGTTTGAGTTATTTGCATGAATCGCGAAATTATTTTTTGGAATGGTGCTTCTTCAAAGAAGTATTCAGAATAGAGGTGACTTGAAAATTTTTGACTTCAGTCTCAACTAGCATTGTCCAAGAATAGAACATACTTTGTCTTATGAAAATTTTATTAAATCTGACTCAGAGTGTCATATTTCGATTGAGAATCTTTTGTAAAATAACATCGCTCAAATAAAATAACCGCACTAACCTTACCTTACGGTCGAATAAACCTGATCTAACCAATATAACCAGAGAACGATGAAAAAAGTAATTTACGCCCTATTCTGCATTCTATTTTCAAATTTGATCCTTGCCCAAGGTTCTGAGAATTATACGCAAAACCAGTTAATAATAAAATTTAAGGCTGATGCAGATTATGATTTAAAAAATTGCCTCCTGAAGCAAAAGTTTAGAAATAGCGTGTTGGACGCCTTAAACAGAGAATACCAAGTTGAAAAAATCAAGATTATAGGAAATAAAAAAATCGGAGATACCTATATCTTAATATTTAAAGAGGATCAAAACATAGAACAACTTATTCGAGTCTATGAGAATACCTTTTTGTTTGAATATGTTGAACCCAATTATATTGGAACAGGAGGCGGTAAAAAGGCATCGTTTCAGACGAGTCAAGATGACACCTATTTCTCTAGACAGTATGGATTGTATAACGACGGTACCTTTTCATTATCGCCTGCTATGGACGATGCAGATATAGATATGGAACTGGCTTGGGAAATAGAACAAGGTGATCCATCAATTATTGTAGCGGTCCTGGATGCAGGCTTAAGAATGGGGCATCCTGAGTTTGCAGGAAGAATTTGGAACAACAGTCTGGAAATGAATGATGGCACGGATGGAGATGACAATGGCTTTATTGATGACATAGAAGGGTGGGATTTTGCGAATGACGATAATGATCCTACAGATGACCACGGGCACGGAACAAATGTGACGGGAATAATCGGAGCAAATGCCAATAACAATTTAGGATATGCGGGAGTGGACTGGAACTGCAAGTTAATGGTTTGTAAGATTTTAGATCAAAACGGTTCAGGGCTTTATTCATGGTGGACAGATGCCATTTATTATGCGGTTGACAATGGGGCTAAAGTGATCAATATGTCTGTAGGAGGCTCAGGTTTCTCTAACTCCATGCAAGAAGCTGTTGATTATGCCTACAACGGTGGAGTCACTATTGTGGCATGTATGATGAATGAAAACAACCAAGTATCTTATTACCCTGCGAAATATCAAAACACCATAGCTGTTGGAGCTACTGACGCAAGCGATATACGTGCTGCTCCGTTTTTCTGGAGTTCAGAAAGCGGTAGCAATTATGGAGCCCACATTGATGTCGTTGCTCCTGGTAATTATATATACGGGTTGAGTTATTCATCAAATACAAACTACAACTCATATTGGGGAGGAACATCTCAAGCTACTCCTTTGGTTACTGGATTAAGCGCCTTGTTATTGTCCCAAGATCCAGGCAGAACACCAGATGACATCAGGGCCATATTAAGAGATACTGCAGAAGATCAGGTAGGTGATACGTTAGAGGATGTTGAAGGATTCGACGTTTATTATGGCTACGGCCGAGTAAACGCCCATCAAGCTCTTCTCGAAAGTGTATTAAGCAATAATCAGTCTTACGGTGACGATTCACAAGTGTCCATTTTTCCAAATCCTTCTTCTGATTATTTGTACGTTCAATGTGAAATAGCCTTCGATGAAATTAGTATCGTAAATTTGGCAGGTGCTGTATTGTATAGAAAAGAAATACTAAGTCGTTCGGAGTTGCTGAAAATTGATATTTCTGATTTACCCAAAGGGCTTTACATTGTTTCTGTGTCAGAAAAGGATACCAAGATGATTGTCGCCAAAAAAGTAGTTAAAAACTAGGCTTTTGCTTTTTGGTATGCATCCAATGGTATTGTAATTATCAAAAGTTACTTTTCATCTAGAAGCCTCTTGGTGCTATATTCGCAACACCAATCAACTCCAATGAAAACACTAAAATTTGCCTCATTTATTCTAGTTCTGTTATTGCTTGCATGCACCAACAAAGTCGAGCAAGGAACGAGCGACGTTTCTGTAGAATCAATTGACAAATCAAGTGTGGCCGCTCCAGAGAATCAAGTCCTCTATGATCTGATCAAAGAAAAAGACAGTTTGCTTTTTCAGGTCGGATTTAATCAAATAGATACATCGCAAGTGGCGTCATTGACAGCCTCTGATTTTGAGTTTTATCACGATCAGCATGGCGTAACGGATACAAAAAGTGCATTTATTGAAAGCATAAATAGCATTGGAGAGCTACCCTTCAAAACATGGAGAACTTTGGTGGAAGGGTCTATGGAGGTATTCCCTTTGTACAAGGACAATAGCCAAGGGCTGTATGGCGCCATTCAACATGGGGATCATGATTTCTACCAACAAATAGAGGGAGAGAATGCGCGCAAAACCAATACGGCTCGGTTCACTCATTTATGGATTATTGAAGCTGGAGAATGGAAATTAAAACGTGTGCTGAGTTACGATCATCAGGTTCCAGAATAAACCGGGTGGTTTTGATTTATATGCCGCATTGAAAGCCTATTCCTATCTGGTATCTTCCTGATCAGAAAAGGCTATCTCCAGCGGTCAATAAACAGGAAGCGAAAGACGTAGCGGGCGAAGACTATACAATCAGTGGCAGCTGATCGGGTGCCAATGCTATTGCTGCATGGATGATTTTGGTCAAAAATGGCTCTTTTGGTTGGCAAGAGAAAGTCTTCATACTGCGGAAGCGCACCGAGTGGATATGCAGTTAGTTGGGCCTGCTAAGCGTGGATTATTACTGTCATCTGTTCTCGAACATCATCACTATTCACAGTGGCTTGGTGAATGCGCAGACTTTGGCTTAGTGCCTGACGATCATCATTCACCCCAATGGCATAAGATCGCGATCATGGAACCATTGAGAAACTCATGTTGCTATTCGAAGATCTTAAAGCTGGCTTGCCCGAAACGATATAGAAAGAGGCTTGGGGGCTGGCTATCTATAATACACGTAATTGTTTCGATAGCTATCTGTAGCCTCCGAATGAGAGTACTCTGGAAGCCCACTGCCAAAATTGAGGAGACTTGGCCCCACAAAAAAAGCCCCTCTACTCTCAGTCAAGGGGCTTTTATCCTTTGAAAAATATGCGGTAATTCCTACCGGAAGGTTACACCCATCCCGATAATTGATTTCAGTTGATGCAAAAATAGATAGCCCGATGCGAACTCTCTACAGGTGAAACCCTGAGATTTTTAAGGTTTTTCCCTGAGAAGAGAGGGGTTTTTACCCTGAGGGATTTTTTGGGATAGCAGATGCGACTGGATATGTCAAAAAAAATGCAGGCTTTTCTTAAAAATACAGTGAATTAAAAAAGCCCTCCGAAATAGTTCAAAGGGCCTTGTTTGTTATAAGACAGATGTTCTATCCTTATCGCGCAATAATAAACTTCTCGTTGACTACTTCGTTCAGAGTTGTCAAACGGTAGATGTACACTCCATTCGGAAGTGCCGAACCATCAAATTCGAAACGGTATTCGTTGTTTGCTTGAGCAACACCCGTAAAGATGGCGTCTACCAAGCGTCCGCTCATGTCATATACATTAAGTGTAGCGTATCCTCCAACTGCAACTGAGAAATTCACATTTGACTGACCCGTTGTTGGATTTGGTAAAGAAGAGATAACTGCTCCACCTGGAGTAGGGAATGGCTGGTAAGAACTAAATGCTCCAGCAACTAGTGGTGTTTGTGAACAACCACAACGCACTCTCCATTCGTAATCTGTTCCTGGCTGTAGAGCGCTGAACGGAATGTTAAAACCGCTTGCACCT
>JBLHXM010000141.1:0-5416 GCA_047630395.1 Dokdonia sp. | reverse complement strand
TACGGCAAACTCACCGGTGAGGAAAGGTAGGAAGCTGATAAACACGGTTGCCAATACAAGCACATAGTAGAGCAAAAGGCGAGGTATACGTTTCGCATTTTCACGCAAGTGAAACCACTTAGATTGTCCTGCATTGGATAGAAAATACTGTAGAAATAAAGGGAGAAATAGCAAGGGAATTAACTTTGTCGAGACGGAACAGGCCAATAGTATAGCGCTGCAAATCCATCGTTGCGTTACCAATGCGTAGAGGGATGCCAAGACAAAAAATAACATCACAGGTTCAAAGTGAAGGTTTCCTGTCATCTCGATAATGATAAACGGGTTTAAGGCATACCAAAAAATATGGTAGATGGGGAGCCTTAATTTTTGGAGTAATTTTTTGCCTAGGATGATAATTCCAATGTCTGCAAGCAACATAATAATCCGGAACACTATAGCACTCCCTACGATGCTTTTTCCTGCAAACAATCCTGCAAGCGCAAATAGCAATTGGTTCAAGGGAGGGTAATTGGTATAATGGCTTCCGTTCAATGCGCCCATCCCGTCATACAAGGCTTGCGATTGGGCTACAATGTCAAAGTTTTGAGCGAGAATATGGCTTTCGGGTGTTGAGAGATAGGGATTGATGCCTTGAACAAGCATGCGTCCATCCCAAATAAAACGGTAAAAGTCTTGTGATAAATTGGGAATTACGGGTAGGAAAACAAGTCGTAGTGCAACAGCCATTCCAGCTAAGAGCATAAAATCGCTCTTTCCTGTTTGTATCATTTTATAGAAACAAAAGAAAAGTCCGCCGTAAAGGGTGATCAGTTTGATAAAGTCAGCGCGCTCGAGGTCGTAGGCAAATGCACTATAAAAGACAAGGGATAAGAGGGCAAAAAGAAGGGGGAGTTTTTTATATTTCCAGAGCTCCTGTATCACGCTTTTGACGTTAAAGACTTAAAGAAAACGAAACCAAAACCAATGAATAGCATCAGGTGGAACGGAAACAATCCAAAGTCACCACCTTGATCTCCAACGATAAAAGCTGAGTACATTCCGAAAGCGAAGTACAACATGAGAATCCCTTCAAATATCACGTTTAGGGAGATATTTTTCTTGATATACTTATTGCCTTTCCAGCTGTCTTTGAGTTCGCTTATATTAAATTTTGGGGTACGCACGAAGTCACTTCTTTTTCCAATATGCCCTTCAATGACCGCGATAGAGTTGTGTAATGAGAAGCCCATAGCGATGCTAAAGAATGTAAAGAACATCCCTATATACCTGATAAATTGTTTGAATCCACCTCCGTAAATGCTTTTAAACATATGCCAGTAGCAGATAAAAAAGATAATCGTGCTCACTACAAAGAAGCTCATTACATAGAAGTAGGGCTTTAAGTGAGCATATTCATTTTTGATATACAGCATTGGAATACTGAGTAAAGCCACAATAAGTACGTTGAGGAACATGGTACTATTGAGTAAATGAAGAATTCCGTGCGCCTTTGTCTTTGATGATATGTTTTTGCTTCTGATGACTTTTTTAAGCATTTTTTGGAAGTTCTCTGCCCCTCCTTTATTCCAGCGAAACTGTTGCGAACGAGCGGCACTAATCACCACGGGCAACTCGGCTGGAGTCTCAACATCTTCCAGGTATTTAAATTTCCAATTTTTAAGTTGGGCGCGGTAGCTGAGGTCTAGATCTTCGGTGAGGGTGTCACCTTCCCAGTTTCCCGCATCGAGAATACACTGCTTTCTCCAGAGTCCTGCGGTTCCATTAAAGTTGATGAAATGCCCTTGACTGTTGCGGCCTACTTGCTCTAGCGTGAAGTGTGCATCCAAGGCAAAAGCCTGTACTTTGGTAAGTAAGGAATAATCTCTGTTAATATGTCCCCAGCGTGTTTGTACGACCCCAATGTTACGGTCTCTGAAATACGGGACTGTACGGCTAAGCCAGTTGGGTTCTGGTAAGAAATCGGCGTCAAAAATAGCGATGTATTCTCCTTTGGCAACTTTGAGTCCTTCTTTGAGTGCTCCTGCTTTAAATCCTGATCGGTCTGCGCGGGTGACGTGCTTGATGTCCAGGCCACTTTCGCGCAAGCGTATAATATGAGCCGCTGTACTTTCAAAAGATTCGTCGGTGCTATCATCCAATACTTGGATTTCTAGTTTGTCTTGTGGGTATTCTAAAAGCGCAATATTATCTAGTAAACGTTCCATGACATAAAGCTCATTGTACACGGGAAGTTGAATGGTAATGGATGGAATTTGCGCTGGGTCTGAGAAGTCAAATTTTAGAGCTTCGTCTTTGTTTCGCTGTGCTCTTAAGTAATTAAAGAGTAGGTTGAGTTGCGACAAACTGTATGCAAAAATGATCAGTAGGGCGGTGGTGTATATGACAATGATGGTTACTTCGAGAATCATTTTTTAAAGCTGTATTTAAAAATCCAACCTAATATTTTCATGCCTGCAAATATAGCTCCTTTTACCGTTCCAGAAACTTTGGAAACGCCAATGCGATTGCGGTATTTTACGGCAACTTCGGTGTATTTCATTTTCTTTTTAAGCACTTTGAGTTGCATCTCTACGGTCCATCCATAGGTTTTGTCTTCCATCTCCAGTGCTAACAAACTGTCATATTTCATCGCCCTAAACGGTCCTAAATCGGTGAATTTGGCACCAAAAAAAAGGCCCATTAAGCGCGTTGCAAGCCAATTTCCAAAGATCTGCGGTACGGTCATCGATCCGCTTTCGCGAAAGCGTTTGTCTCTGGTTCCAATAACCATGTCAAGATCCTGATCGAGAATAGGTTGTACAATGTCCGTGAGTTGCTCCGGATAATCACTGTAATCGCCATCTAGAAAAACAACGATATCTGGTTTTGGATCTGTGTTTGCAATATGCTGCATCCCTTTAAGACATGCAAAACCATAGCCTTTTCGAGCTTCTTTTAAAACAGTTGCTCCTGCTTGTGCGGCAACTTCTTCTGTGCGATCTGTAGATCCGTTACTCACTAAAATCACTTCAGCTACGCTGGAAGGGATATCGCCTATAACAAGACCTATTGAGTCTTGTTCGTTGAATGCGGGAATGATCACTTTTATAAGGGGATCCATAGATATATGATGGCTAGTACAAAGAGACACCTGGATTGTCACGTCTAAAACTCCGCAGGTCCGACCATTCTCCTTGTTTCTGGTCTTCGTTGTATTTTTCTACCTTGACTAATTGCCTGTCTTTATAGATCAGACAGAAGCCATTTTTTTGATTATTTTGAAATTGAATCTTGCGTTTCTCTTGGCGTGCAAGGTCGTAAAAAATCCACCAATTTTCAGTAGTTCCTTTGCGATAATGCCCTTCTTTCTGGAGATTGCCATCACGGTCATAAAAGTACCAGTAGCCGGATCTATCATTGGCAGTAAAATGTCCTTTGGAAGCAATGTTTCCATTGGAATGATAAAACTTCCAATATTTAACCTTCATGTTCCCCATCATCCAGCCTTCGGAGATCATGTTACCTTGCTCATTGAATTGCTTATTGTACATTTTCCCAGGGTCATCACCGCGAAGGGGAATCAATAAGAACAATAGCGATAGGATTTTTAAAGTCATGTAGGCCTTAGACGATAACTTCCAAGAAGGCTAACATAAAAAAGGACTAATTCTAACTGAAGATGTATTTTTACAAAAATGGAACGCTATGAATCTTAGTTATTGGGAGCAAACGACCTGGTTTGAAGATGTTGATTATACGATTGTTGGTAGTGGCATCGTTGGGCTCAGCTGTGGTTTACGCTTGCGCGAAAAGTTTCCCAGCGCGAAGATTCTTATCCTAGAGCGCGGAATGTTACCTCAAGGAGCGAGTACAAAAAATGCTGGCTTTGCCTGTTTTGGCAGTATCTCCGAAATCCTGGATGATTTGCGTTCACATACCGAAGAAGAAGTTGTGGCCTTAGTGCAACAACGTGTCGATGGACTTCAATTGCTACGAGAAACAGTGGGTGATGCCCAACTCGATTACCAGGAGCTGGGAGGATACGAACTATTTACAAAAGCAGACTCTGCTTTGTTTCAGGAATGTATCGCAGAAATCGATCGGATCAATGCTTTGTTACTGCCTATTTTCAAAGCCCCTGTTTACAGCTTGAAAGAAGATATTTTTGGATTTGAAGGCGTAGCAAATAAGGCCATTTTTAATGCTTTTGAAGGCCAGATTGATACCGGGAAAATGATGCAATCGTTATTGCAATTGGCAATTTCAAAAAACATACAGATATTAAATAATGCAACCGTAGCCTCTTACAAGGAGATGGATGGGCGTGTTCAGGTGACAATGAATGATCATATATTTTCAACGCAGCAGCTTTGTATTGCTACCAATGGATTTGCGCGACAGTTGGAGATTCCTGGGGTAAAGCCTGCACGTGCACAAGTTTTGGTAACACAACCTATTCCTAATCTCAATATCAAGGGAACCTTTCACTTAGATAAAGGCTATTACTATTTTAGAAACATTAATAATCGCATCCTCTTTGGCGGTGGACGGAATTTAGATTTCCAAGCTGAAGAAACGACCGAGTTAGCTCAAACAGCTTTGGTTCAAGAACAATTAGTGAAGTTGCTGCGCGAAGTAATCTTACCACATACTCCTTTTGAAGTCGATACACAGTGGAGTGGCGTTATGGGAGTTGGAGCTCAGAAGAAACCGATTGTAAAATCTCTTTCCGGGCGCGTGCATATCGGCGTTCGGTTGGGCGGAATGGGTGTAGCGATTGGAAGTTCGGTAGGAAGGGAGTTGGCTAATTTGATACACGACTAATGACGGCACTAGACATAAAAAAGGAACTTTTGAAGCAGTGCGCACATCAATTGGGAACACGTAGAGCTGCCGTTGACCAGATTTTGGCCAATGTGGCGCTCTCCTTAAAAGAAGAAACTAAAAGTTCTGCGGGTGATAAGCATGAAACCGGAAGGGCAATGCTGCAATTAGAGCGCGAAAATGCTGGAAAGCAACTCGCCGAAATTGAAAAAGTGGAGGCGATTCTCAAACGCCTACGTCCAGATATCTCCCAAGGCCCTGCACATCTGGGTTGTGTGGTAGCAACCTCTCAAGCAAAGTACTATCTCAGTATCCCCTCGGGTGCATTGAACGTGGACGATCACCTTTATTACGCTATTGGACTGGGGTCTCCTATCGGACAGTTATTACTGGGAAAGAAAGAAGGGGACGTGGTGCGCTTTCGCGAAAGCGAACTCCGTATCCAAAACATTTATTAAGACCTTACTAAAAAGACACTTCCCTCAGTAAAGCGTTGTGTTCCCTCATTGCTCCTTTATCTGGCAGGGTAGTTGTCCTACATTTGGATGAAACAGAAACCGTCGATTATGAAAAATTTTCTTTTTATCCTGTGTTGCCTTTTTAATGTTGG
>JBLHXM010000140.1:0-5421 GCA_047630395.1 Dokdonia sp. | reverse complement strand
ACTGACAACCTAAACCAGCCCCATCACCTAATAATTTTTTAAATGCTGCCTGATCTTCGAACGTTGTAATGATTAACACCTCCCTTATACCCGCAAGCATTAACACGCTAAGTGGATAGTAAATCATGGGCTTATCATAGACCGGCAATAATTGTTTACTCACTGCAATTGTGAGCGGATACAAGCGAGTGCCAGCGCCTCCTGCTAAAATGATTCCTTTCATTCGTTATACATTTTTGAGTAATAATCCTGATACGATCCTGAGGTCACATTCTTAAGCCAAGCCGTATTTTCCAAATACCAATCTATGGTAGCACTCAAGCCCTCCTCAAAAGTTACAGAAGGCTCCCACCCTAGTTCATTTTTGATTTTGGAAGCATCAATCGCATACCTTCTATCATGACCTGGACGATCTTTAATATAGGTTATAAGCTGTTCTGAGGCGTTTTGCTTTCGCGAAAGCTTCACATCCATTAAACGACAAAGCACCTTGATAAGATCTATGTTTTTCCATTCATTAAAGCCTCCAATATTATAAGTCTCTCCAATAGTCCCTTTGTGCAACACGATATCAATCGCCCTTGCATGGTCAAGCACATATAACCAGTCTCTGGTATAGTTTCCATCGCCATATACAGGAAGCGATTTACCTTCTACAATATTATTGATAAACAAAGGAATCAACTTCTCTGGAAAGTGGTTCGGACCATAGTTATTAGAACAGTTCGTAATCACAAAAGGCAAGCCATAGGTTTCCCCATAGGCACGCACAAAATGATCTGAACTCGCTTTGGATGCCGAGTAAGGAGAATTAGGATCATAGGCAGTTGTTTCTGTAAACAAGCCTGTTTCTCCCAAGCTACCAAATACCTCATCTGTACTGATATGATAGAATAATTTATGTATATAATCATCATCCCAAGCTCTTTTACAGGCATTGAGAAGATTGACTGTTCCAATAACGTTGGTTTTTACAAAGGCCATGGGATCAGTAATGGATCGATCTACATGGGATTCGGCGGCAAGATGAATTACCTTGTCAAAGCTATACGAAGCAAACAAGGTCTCTAAAAAGGACACATCAGTAATATCCCCTTTGATAAAGGTATAATTATGAGCAGCTTCAATATCTTTTATATTTTCAAGATTACCCGCATATGTAAGCGCATCTAAATTATAAATATGATACTGTGGATATTGCATCACAAAGAGTCGCACGACATGCGAACCTATAAAACCTGCTCCTCCTGTGATAAGAATGTTCATTACAGCTTTCCGTTAATATCTCCTTCCAGAACGCCTTTTACATCATAAATGATACAATCTTCGGCTCTTAAACTTTCCAGATCAAGCGTTTTAAATTCTTTATGAGCCACGGCATGCACGATGGCATCAAATTTTTCATTTGGAACTTCTGTCAATGTTTTTAGTCCATATTCGTGCTGTACCTCTTCCGGGTTTGCCCAAGGGTCATAGATGGTAATATCTGTTCCGTATTCTTTAAGATTTGCAACAACGTCTACTACTTTCGTATTTCGAACATCGGGGCAATTCTCTTTAAAAGTAATTCCTAAAAGTAAAATACGTGCTCCTTTGATCTTGATATCATTTTGAAGCATCAGTTTGATTACCTCAGAAGCCACGTAATCCCCCATACTATCATTCAAACGACGTCCTGCCAAAATAATTTCAGGATGATACCCTAGTTCTTGCGCTTTCTGAGCTAAATAATATGGATCTACCCCAATACAATGCCCACCGACCAATCCTGGCTTAAAAGGAAGGAAATTCCATTTGGTTCCAGCAGCTTCTAGAACATCATGTGTATCAATGTCCATAAGGTTGAATATTTTTGCCAACTCGTTGACAAAAGCGATATTAATATCGCGCTGAGAGTTTTCAATGACTTTGGCAGCCTCAGCAACTTTAATTGTGGGTGCAAGATGCGTGCCTGCGGTAATAATAGACGCATACAATGCATCTACCTTCTTTCCAATTTCCGGAGTACTACCAGCGGTTACTTTTAATATTTTATCTACCGTATGCTCTTTATCCCCTGGATTGATGCGCTCTGGGGAATAACCTGCATAAAAATCTTTGTTAAATATCAAACCACTTACTCTTTCAAGTACTGGAACACATTCTTCTTCTGTGACACCGGGATACACAGTACTCTCATAAATAACAATATCACCTTTAGACAAGACTTGTCCTACGGTCTCACTACTCTTATACAAAGGAGTTAAGACAGGTCTATTATTTTTATCTACTGGCGTTGGTACGGTTACAACATAATAATTACAATCTGCAATGTCATTGATATTTGCCGAGCAGTACAATCCTTTTTCTGAATTGTTTTCTGTTTTTAGAACTGCTTGAAGTGTTGCATTGTCCACTTCCAAAGTACGATCAGTACCCATCGCAAGTTCATTGATTCGGTCCTGATTAATATCAAAACCAACTACGCTATACTTTGTAGCAAATAGTCGTGCCAGCGGTAAACCGACATAACCTAAACCAATAATTGCTATTTTATCTTTGCTCATTTGTTTGGGGAGTATTTTGGGTGTTCCTCTATGCGCAATCTCTTTGTTGAAGCACTTTTATTTCAAATGCTCCCAATACCAGGAAACAGCTTCTTTCAAACCGCTTTCCAAATTATATGCTGGATCATAGGATAATAATTTCCTTGCTTTTTCAATAGATGCTAGCGAATGAGTCACATCTCCTTGACGTTCTTTTCCATGTACAATAGCCACATCGGCAATTGCAGCATCGTATTGCGTCAATTCTTTCCGAAGTCCCTGCGTTAGGGTATTCAAATCGGTGCGATCGCCACAGGCCACATTATATACCGTATTCAAGGCATCGGCATCTTCTGTTAACATCGCCAAAACATTGGCCTGAATCACATTATCAATATAAGTAAAATCTCTTGAAAAGGTTCCGTCGCCATTGATTACAGGAGACTCGTGTTTCATAAATTGCATCACAAACTTCGGAATTACCGCGGCATATGCTCCATCTGGATCTTGCTTTCTTCCAAATACATTGAAATATCGTAATCCGATGCAATCAATACCATAAGTTTTATGAAATACATCTGCATAAAGTTCATTGACATATTTAGTAATTGCATAGGGCGACAATGGCTTTCCTATAAGCTCCTCTCGCTTAGGCAATACTTCTGAATCTCCATACGTAGAAGAACTTGCTGCATACACAAAACGCTTAATACCCGCATCTTTAGCGGCAATAAGCATGTTCAGAAAACCTCCTACATTCACATCATTTGTGGTGGCTGGATCATTAATTGATCTTGGCACACTTCCCAAGGCTGCCTGATGCAAGACATAATCTACATTTTCGACCGCTTTTTGGCAATCTGAAAGAGTACGAATATCCCCTTCGATTAATGTAAAATTGGGATGCTCGTAAATAGCAGCTAGATTATGTTTATGGCCTGTGGCAAAATTATCTAAACAGCTCACGGTAGCACCACTATTAATGAGGTATTCGCACAAATTTGCACCTATAAAGCCACCGCCGCCGGTAACAAGGACACGCACATTCTGAAGTTGTAATCGATTTTTTTGAGACATATGGTAGGTTACTCTGCTAACAACCGCAAATATAGTACTTCTAACGTATTTTAGCACCAGTATCATGTCCGAAAAACAGGGTACTAGTGAGACTTATTACCTTATGTAGCAGTTAAACTTATGATAAAGGACATCAGATTCATTAGATGCAAAAACTAATCTATTAACTTTGACAACCAGTCTGAGTTTGGGCGAGTCACAATTCAAAACCATATGCACCCTTTTTTAAAATTATTTGCTCTTTTATGCACCCTAACCGCTCAATGTCAATCTGACTTTGGGAAGCTCGATAGGCTCTATGCGATGCCCCATACACTCTATGAGAACTCTGGAATGGAACGGGTTTCTAATTCTGACAACATCTATATTATAAATGATTCTGGCAATGCAAATATTCTCTATGCAGTAAACCAAAAAGAAGGAGTGATCACACAAGAGATTACAGTTTCCAATGCTCGAAATAAGGATTGGGAGGATTTAGCAAGCCGAGACACTGATTTATTTATTGGTGATTTTGGTAATAATGGAAACCTGAGAGACGATTTGATGATTTACTGGCTATCTAATATTGACAGCTTGAAAGGTGCAAAGGTGTCCGCTTTCGCGAAAGCGATATCATTCACACTAGAAGATCAAGTCAAGTTTCCTCCAAAAAAGAAAGATCGCAACTTTGATATTGAAGCCTTTATTGCCAAAGGGGATTACTTTTATCTATTTACACGAAATCGTTCTTCACACTTTGATGGAACTACAAAGTGCTATAAACTTCCCATCGCTGAAGGGGCGCATACAGCAACACTTGTTGGCACCTTCAATACAGGTGTCGATGCTGACGATTGCCAAATTACCGGCGCGGCCATTGATAAAAATTCAGGAAAGATCGCCTTGTTAAGCCATAATAAAGTATGGATCATACAAGACTATATTGGAGATGATTTTTTTAAGGGAAGTATTCATAAAATAAAACTCAAACACACATCTCAAAAAGAATCCCTCTTTTTCGAAAACAGTAACAGCCTACTTATCGGGGAAGAATCTTCTAAGCATAGTACTGGGAATTTATATCGTCTTAAGTTAAACTAAACAAACTCATGTAAGTATTCCTAAAGAGAACTGACCAAGCTTTGTAAATCTTCTATCATGAAATATTTTTCAAAACGCATCTATTTAGTCTTGATCTCCTTGGCATCCATAAGTAACATGGATATGCAGGCGCAGCATATGGACAATGCAAAACTAGTGGCTATTCTTTCTCAAGAAGTTGATTCTTTGACTGGCGACATAGGGAGATGGGAGCTCTTTTACAATGACCTTCCAATGATGGTACTCACCGATGAAAAAAATGATCGTATGCGCATCATTGCACCCATTGTAGAAGCAAGCAAACTAGATGAAGGGTTATTACTGGACTGTCTCACGGCGAATTTTTACAGTGCTCTGGACGTCAAATATGCCATCTCTAATGAATTATTATGGTCTGTCTACGTACATCCCTTAAGCCCTGTTACAGAGAAAGAAATCAAAAGTGCACTGCAGCAAGTATATGCCGCTGCGGCTACTTTTGGCACTACGTTTTCAAGTACTCCTTTACTTTTTGGCGGGAATCAACCTACAATTATAGAGCATAAAAAAGAAGAAAAGCCTACCGTAATCATCAAGAAAACCTAAACAACTTTCAATCAGTCTTCGGGAGTGAAACTATATTCTGGAACTTTACCAATGGCACCTTTAAAAAAGGCTCTAATTATCTTCAGATCAGCATCAACATCGCCAGACGGATACAAAGGTTTGGAAATGCGGTGTTCCTTCCTTCCAAAAT
>JBLHXM010000139.1:0-5432 GCA_047630395.1 Dokdonia sp. | reverse complement strand
ATATACTCGGCGCCAGGTTCTCCTTTAAGCAGAAGCTTTGATCCAAACAGGGAGGCAATACCCGCAGCCACAATACCGCGCGGACCTACCCAACTAATAAATAACTTGGCATTCAGTTTTAAATCGGAGCCTGAGGTACTCAAGAAAACACCAATAGGCCGCACCACAAAGACAACGATTAGAAATAAGGCAAGTGTCTCCCAACGATAGAGTAACTCTAGGTCCTCCAAATTCATATTAGCGGAGAGAAGAATAAACAATACAGAAATCAAAAGGACACTCAAGGATTCTTTAAAATAAAGGAGTTCCTTAATATTGGGAAGGTTTATGTTTCCAAGCACCATTCCCATTACCACAACCGCAAGTAATCCTGATTCATGTGCAAAAGAATCTGACATCACAAACACCCCTAAAACCGCGGCCAGAGTAAACACATTCATCAAATAATGTGGTACTAATTTTTTCTTAATAATAAAGGCGAGTGCATGTGCAAACGTAAATCCGAATGTACTTCCAAAAAGGACAATTTTTCCAAACTCTACCAAGGCTGTTTTTGTAAAAGCCGCTCCTTCACCCACACTTATAAATTCATAAACAAGAACAGCCACTAAGGCTCCAATAGGATCAATCAAAATCCCTTCCCATTTAAGAACTGTTGAAATATCTTTTTTAACCGGCACATTACGCAATATTGGAGAGATCACCGTGGGTCCCGTAACAATAATTAGGGCAGAAAATAAAAAGGAAATTTGAAGACTAAGTCCGAAAATATAATAAGCTGCGATCCCCGCTCCAAAAAAGGTAATCAAAGATCCCAGTGAAATTAATTTGGTAATCACAGGTCCAACATTCCGAATTTCATCTCTTTTCAAGGTTAATCCTCCTTCAAAAAGAATGATGGAAATCGAAAGAGAAACAAAATAATACAGACTTTCCCCTGGAAACAAACCCTTTTCTCCATTCCAAATAGGTTCTATCCATTTGGTTCCATCTTCAGATAATAAGGTAGAAACGGGTCCTACAAAAAGACCAATAAGCAGCAATGGTAAGATCGCAGGAAGTTTCAGTCGCCATGCAGCCCACTGAGCAATAATTCCTAATATGATAATTCCGGCAAGCTCTAACATATATGATGGATTAAGTAATTCCGTAACGAAGATAGTACGGACCGTTAAAAGTCAAGATACAATTCTTTGTTAAAAACATATGTCACAATCTGGCTAAAAACAGCTTTTTCCTTATTTTGCAGGGATTATTTAAATGGCAGTGCGCTTTCGCGAAAATGAACGCTTCCACCAAACCTTCTTTATTTCAAAATCCTTATGACCATTTACCCTATAGAAGCTGGACATTTTAAGTTGGACGGTGGCGCTATGTTTGGAGTGGTTCCAAAATCGCTTTGGAATCGCACCAACCCCGCCGACGCTAATAATATGATTGATATTGCAGCGCGTTGTCTCCTTATTGAAGAGGGTGATAAACTTACGCTTGTAGATACAGGAATGGGAGATAAACAATCTGATAAATTTTTTAGCTACTACCATCTCTGGGGAGATCATACCCTCGATCGCTCCTTAGCTAAGCACGGGTTTCATCGCGATGACATCACAGATGTATTTATGACGCATTTGCATTTTGATCATTGTGGAGGCTCTGTACAACGAAATAAAGACCGCACGGGCTACGAGCCTGCATTTAAAAATGCACAGTTCTGGACCAACGAAAATCACTGGGAATGGGCGACCAAACCGAACCGACGTGAGCAGGCTTCTTTTCTTAAAGAGAACCTTCTTCCCATGCAGGAAAGTGGGCAACTTCGGATGATTTCCCGAAAGGGAACTCAGTACCAAGCAGAGAGCGAACTAGGTTTCGGCATCTTTTTTGCCGATGGTCATACCGAAAAGCAAATGATCCCTCACATTCAATATAAAGGGAAAACCATTGTGTTTATGGCTGATCTGCTGCCTACAGCTGGACACTTACCACTACCCTTTGTCATGGGATACGATACAAGGCCTTTACTCACACTTGATGAGAAAGAGCTGTTTTTAGACACTGCTGCAGCCAATGACTATTACCTTTGGCTGGAACACGATGCTCATAACCAACTCATAACCGTTGCACAAACCGAGAAAGGCGTGCGACTTAAAGATACTTTCACCTTTAATGAACTATTTAATTAAAAATATGAAAATACAAACCGCAAAATCCTTCATGCTAACTGCCGCGGCAGTGGCTCTTTTTACCGCCTGTGATACTCCATCTCCACTCATTACAGTCCCTGTAGAAAATGTAGATACAAATCCTCTCAAAGTTTCTAGCCTCACAGATGCCCAAGAAAAAGCTTGGAGCGGAAAAGATCTTTTAAATGACACCATTCCTGGAATGAGTGTTGAAAAAACCTATGCAGAGTTACTTCCTGGAAAAACAGGAACGGCAACAATTGTAGCTGTCATCGACAGTGGAATTGATATCAAACACGAAGATCTTAAAAATGTAATCTGGACCAATCCTGGCGAAATCGCTGGCAATGGAAAAGATGACGACAACAACGGTTATATCGATGATATTCATGGATGGAACTTCTTAGGAGACATTAGTGCAGAACAATTGGAATTTGTGCGCATTATTACGCGTTACCAAGATCAGTTTAAAGGAAAAACTGTTAATACGGTTCCTACAAATCAAAAGGACCTCTTCTTAACGTATGAGAAAGCTAAAAAAGAACATACGAAGAAGGCTGAAGAAATGAACAGTAATAAACAGCGCTACACGCAAATCGCTAGTCAGCTAAAAACATCTCATGCTGCTGTTTCCAAAGCACTAGGAAAAGAAGATTACACGGCTGCGGACCTTGCTGCTATTGAAAGTCCTGGGAAAGAGATGAAGAACCACATTAGTTTCCTTACTCAAATGTCGCAGTATGCAGATACCATCCCTGAGTTTATAGAAACCATAAATGGTGGTTTGGACTACTTCAATGGACAATTGGATGAAAATCTTAACCTGACTGCTAATTTTAGAAGTATTCTTGGTGATGACCCTTATGATTTAAATGACAAGGCATATGGAAATAACAATGTAACCGGTCCAGATATAGATGGTGCAAAACACGGAACCCATGTAGGCGGTATTATTGCTGCACAGCGCAACAATGGTATTGGAATGAATGGTGTTGCAAATGAAAATATTAAATTAATGGTCATTCGTGCAGTACCTAATGGTGATGAGTACGATAAGGATATTGCTTTAGCGATTCGTTATGCCGTTGATAATGGTGCCAAAGTAATAAATGCTTCTTTTGGTAAGTACTACGCACAAAACCCAGGATGGGTATATGATGCCATTCAATATGCAGCAAAAAAAGATGTATTGATTATACGCGCTGCAGGAAACGAAGGGCTCAACTTGGATGATCCAACAATTACCGTGTACCCAAACGATCAATTGGATAATGTGACTGAAATGTCAGATACATTTATGACTATTGGCGCTTTAAATTACAAATATGGCGGCGAACTCGTTGCTAGTTTTTCAAACTACGGAAAGTCTAACGTCGATGTTTTTGCGCCGGGTGTAAAAATCTGGGCAACGACTCCTAACAATTCTTATGAATTCCTCCAAGGAACTTCTATGGCGTCTCCAAACGTTGCTGGAGTTGCCGGAATGCTTCGTAGCTATTATCCAAATCTCAAAGCGAGCCAAATAAAGCAAATTATTATGAAAAGTGGGTTGGCAACCAGCACACAAGTAATTGTTGGTGGGGATCCAGAAAAAAAATCAAGTTTTAGTGAATTATCAAAATCTGGAGAGATGGTAAACATGTACAACGCCTTTAAGTTGGCAGAACTTCAAAAATAAAATTAAATGCATAGAATTTTAAAACTCGGAGTCGTTATTAGTCTGTTTGCTTTCGCGAAAGCGAGCGCTCAAAGCAGCTCATACTGGCAGCAACATGTAGATTACCAAATGGAAATCGACATGAACGTGAACAACTTTCAGTATGACGGAAAGCAAAAGCTTACGTATACGAATAACTCACCAGATGTGTTAGACAAAGTGTTCTATCACTTGTACTTCAACGCTTTTCAACCGGGAAGCGAAATGGATACTCGCTCACGCAGTATCGCCGATCCTGATAGTCGTGTAGGTGATCGTATCAGTACATTAGGACCGGATGAAATTGGTTTTATGAAAGTAAAAAAACTTTCACAAGACGGTGTAAAGTTAGATTATACAGTTGCAGGAACGGTTCTGGAAGTAGTCTTGGCAGCACCTATTGCTCCTGGTGCTAGTGTTGTATTTGATATGGATTTTCAAGGTCAAGTGCCTGTACAAATTCGTCGAAGTGGACGTAACAATAAAGAAGGTGTAGCCCTCTCTATGACGCAATGGTATCCTAAAATGGCCGAATACGATTTTGAAGGGTGGCATGCAGATCCTTATATCGCTCGTGAATTCCACAGTGTTTGGGGTGATTTTGATGTAAAGATTACCATCGACGCAGATTACACCTTAGGTGGAACCGGATATGTTCAAAATGGAAATGAAGTAGGCCATGGTTACCAAGATAAAGGAGTAGAACCGGGAAAAACAAAACGTGGAAAGTATACTTGGCATTTTAAGGCCCCTAAAGTTCATGACTTTGCCTGGGCTGCAGATCCTGATTATATTCACGATATATTGATTGCCGATAACGATGTGAAACTTCACTTCTTATACAAACGCGATCCTGAAATTTCTGAAAACTGGAAAAAACTCCAGCCGAAAACAGCCGAACTCCTATCGTACTTTAATGAGCATGTAGGTGAATATCCATACAAACAATATTCTGTAATTCAAGGGGGAGATGGCGGAATGGAATACGCTATGTGTACTTTGATTACTGGAGAACGGAATTTTGGTAGTTTGCTCGGTGTAACTGCTCATGAAATGGCCCATACATGGTTCCAATTTTTATTGGCTACAAATGAAGCAAAACACGAATGGATGGATGAAGGATTTACTTCTTACATCTCAACACTTGCAAAGAATGAAGTTTCTGGTAACGACGAGCTATCTCCATTTGCTGGCACTTACAATGGGTATTTTCGCTTAGTAAAAAGTGGTTTTGAACAACCACAAACTACACATGCAGACCGTTATGATCGCAACTTTGCTTATGGAGTCGCGGCCTACAGCAAAGGAGCTATCTTCTTATCACAATTGGAATATGTGATTGGGAAAGAGGCGCTGAAAACAACTTTGAAGAAATATTTTAATGATTTTTCGTTTAAACACCCTACACCTAACGACATCAAACGTACTGCCGAAAAAGTTTCAGGCATGCAATTGGATTGGTACCTACAAGATTGGACACAAACAACCAATACCATTGATTACGCTATCAAAAGCGTTGAGGCAGATGGAAACAAAACCAAAGTAACCCTGGA
>JBLHXM010000138.1:0-5561 GCA_047630395.1 Dokdonia sp. | reverse complement strand
TTATCAACGGATCTTACTACTGGCTATGTCAAAAACCTTGCCACTGAAGTATCTTCAGGTGCAAATATCGATATGTATATCGATACGAGTGCTGGAGTAACTATCAACGGACAGTCTGCTGTTGTTACTGCAGATATCGATACAGATAACGGTGTTATTCACGCAGTGGATCAAGTTATTGCATTACCAACAATTGTTACTTTTGCAACAACAAACCCAGCTTTAACGAGTCTGGTTGGTGCCTTAACTGCAGGTGGCAATACTACCTTCACTGATTTACTATCTGATACGACGCAAGATTTTACAGTATTTGCACCTACAAACGATGCTTTTACTGGATTTGCAAATCCTGATGGAAACGATATCAATCAAGTATTATCGAATCACGTAATTGTAGGTGCTGTAGCAGTATCAAATGCTTTAGCAAATAGTTATGTAAACACTGCAGCCGTTTTTAACGGAGAAGCAGATGCACCTTTAAGTTTATATGTAAACACGGATAGCGGTGTCACTTTAAATGGAACATCCAATGTAATTATTGCTGACGTTGTCGCAGTAAACGGAGTAGTACACGTTGTAGATACGGTTATTGATTTACCAAACGTTACAACCTTTGCAACAGCAGATCCTACATTTTCAACCTTAGTAGCTGCCTTAACGGCAGATCCTTCCTTTGGATATGTAGCAGCTTTGCAAACAGCAAATGGAACAGCGCCAGCACCATTCACAGTATTTGCGCCAACTAACGCTGCTTTTGATGATTTACTAACAGATTTGGGTGTCACTGGTCTTGGAGACATTGCAGTACCTACACTAGCCGCTACATTAGAATTACACGTAGTACCAAACGCTAATGTAAGAGCAGAGGATTTAGCCGGAATTGATGGAGCAAATGTAACTACCTTAGGAGGTGGCGAAATTACAATAGACGCAGCAACACCTGCGATCATTGATCCAGACGGAGGTTCTAACGAAATTATCGTTACAAATGTTCAAGCAGCCAATGGAGTTATTCACGCCATAAGCCGAGTGATTAGAGACCTATAATATATTGATTGGTTTCTTTCTGATTTCAGATTAGATAATGATCTATATTCAGAATGACAAAGCTTCGACGCAATTCCCCGCGTCGAAGCTTTTTGATTTTATAACAATTAAGAACGCTGTAAAACCGCTTTATTGATATTTTTTATAAGGCTAGGGCCTTCATAAATAAAGCCTGTATACAATTGCACTAAACTTGCACCCGCATCGAGCTTATCAAGTGCATCTTGTGCCGAATGAATTCCACCCACACCAATGATGGGAAAGGAACGATTACTATTATCGGCGAGGTACTTGATTACGCGTGTTGATCTATCTGTAATAGGTTTTCCGCTCAGTCCTCCATTTCCTATTTCGGAGAGTCTACTATCAGATGTTTTTAATCCTTCTCTTGACACCGATGTATTACTAGCAATTACTCCGTCCAAATGGGTGCCCTTTACAAGGGAAATGATTTCATCTAATTGTTGGTCATTTAAATCAGGAGCTATTTTCAAAACAATAGGACGCTGTATTTCATAAGAAGTATTTGCTTTTTGTACCGCTCCAATAAGAGATTCTAAGTATTCTTTATCATTGAGTTTTGCGTGACTTGACACATTGGGACAACTTACGTTCAATACAAAATAATCCACGTACGGGTGCAGTGCATGAAAACAGTCTAGATAGTCGGCAGTGTAATCTTCGGGCTTCGTACCCGTGTTCTTTCCAATGTTCCCACCGATAAGAATCCCTTTATTTTTTTTTAACCGCGGAATGGCTTCAGCAACACCCCCGTTATTAAAACCCATACGGTTTATAAGTCCGCTATCTTCTGTCAAACGAAACAATCGCTTTTTAGGATTACCCACCTGTCCTTTAGGTGTGAGCGTTCCAATCTCTATAAATCCAAAACCAATCGCTCCCAGTTCATTAAAGAGCATGGCATCTTTGTCAAATCCAGCCGCCAAACCTACAGGATTTTTAAATTTGAGACCAAAAACTTCACGTTCCAATAGTGGATCCTCAATAGTACCCCAACTTTTTATAAGTCCGCCAAATCCCATACGAAAGAGACGACGTATCCATGCAAAGGTAAAATAATGCACTTTTTCAGGGTCAAATTTAAAAAGTAAGGGGCGAACAAGAAGTTTATACATTTTTGACAATTTTCTGATTACAAAAGTAATTGAAAAAGCCTTAATTTTGGGAAGAAGTCTTGTCGCATTTTTTACACCAAAAACGATGAAGAAAATATTATTTTTAGTATTTATAATACTGAACTGTTGGACATCAATAGCACAGCAATGGCTTATTGATAATTTCAGCACTCAACCTATTGAAATAAGGACTTCACTTACTTCTCTCTCTCCTGCGTTGAGTAAAACCAGAACAATCAATCTGTATCTTCCTGCGAGCTACTCAAAAGATACTTTCACATCGTATCCCGTAATTTATCTAGTAGACGGAAGTCTTGATGAAGACTTTATAAATATTGCTAGACTCGTTCAGTTTGCTACCTTTTCTTGGGCACAACTCATTCCAGAATCTATTGTTGTAGGCATCTCAAATATTGACCGAAAAAGAGATTTCACCTATCCCACCAAAAACTCAAAAGACAAAATAGACTTTCCAACCACGGGCGGATCTGAAAAATTTATAACCTATCTAGAAAAAGAATTACAGCCTTTTATAGCTAAAGAGTACCGTGTATCAGACGAGCGAATGCTTATTGGACAATCCTTAGGCGGTCTGCTGGAGACGGAAATACTATGGCCCAAGTCACATCTTTTTTCAAAGTATGTGATTGTAAGCCCAAGCCTTTGGTGGGATGATAATTCCTTACTTTCGCGAAAGCGAACTCCATTAAAAATAGGCACAAAAGTATTTGTTGCAATTGGCCAAAAAGGTCCTATTATGGAAGGTGCCGGGCTAGGACTAGCCGCTTCATTAATATCAGATATAAATATTCAAAACCTACTTTAAATACCTTGACGACTTGGATCATACCAATACAATACACTAAGTCGTGTATGAAGCGTTTAAAGTACGATACCCTAATAAAACCCAGCCATGATTAACAAACAAGCACTAATAGACCGTTTTCTTAGCTATGTCACTATAGATACAGAAAGTGATCCTAATAGCGACACAACACCAAGCTCTGAAAAGCAATGGGATTTAGCCCGATTGCTAGCTGAACAATTGGAAGCGATGGGCATGACAGAAGTAACCATAGATGGTAATGCCTATGTGATGGCCACCTTACCTGCAACCGTTGCACACGAAGTACCCGTAATTGGTTTTGTTTCTCATTTTGACACCACCCCAGATTTTACGGGAAAAAATGTCAATCCGCAAATCATCGAAAACTATGATGGCGGTGATATTGTTTTAAATAAAGAGCAAAACATTGTGCTTTCGCCTTCTTATTTTGACGACTTGAAACAATACAAAGGACAAACGATCATCACGACTGACGGCACTACGCTACTGGGTGCGGATGACAAAGCAGGGATTACCGAAATTATGGAAGCGATGCAATATCTGTTGGCACATCCAGAAATTCCACATGGTAAAATAAGAGTCGGCTTTACCCCGGATGAAGAAATAGGTCGTGGGGCGCATAAGTTTGATGTAGAAAAATTCGGGGCACAATGGGCCTATACGATGGATGGCAGTCAAGTAGGAGAATTAGAATATGAGAACTTCAACGCCGCTGGAGCTGTGGTGACTATTGAAGGTAAAATTGTGCATCCTGGCTATGCGAAAGGCAAAATGGTCAATAGTATGTACATCGCAACCGATTATATCAATAGTCTTCCTAGAATGGAGACCCCCGAACATACATCAGACCGGGAAGGGTTCTTCCACCTCCATAATATGGATGGCAGCGTAGATACTACCAAGCTAGAGTATATTATCCGGGATCATGATAGCGGTCATTTTGAAGCGCGTAAAGAAATGATGCTGAAACTAGCTAGAGAACTTAATGCCCAACTGGAAAAAGAAGTAGTAACTGTTGAGATTAGCGATCAATACTTCAACATGCGTGAAAAGGTAGAGCCTGTTATGCATATTGTTGATATTGCTGAAGAAGCCATGATGGAGCTTGGTATTAAACCACTTATTAAACCGATACGCGGTGGAACCGATGGTTCTCAACTCTCCTTTATGGGACTGCCGTGTCCAAATATTTTTGCTGGTGGCCATAATTTTCATGGGCGTTATGAATATGTACCCGTCGAAAGTATGATGAAAGCAGTAGAAGTAATCGTCAAAATAGCCGAAATCACAGCCAAAAATTAACCCTAAGTACCCGCTAATCAATGAAACTCAATCGTAGTTGGTGGAAAGAAGGAATTGTATATCAAATCTATCCCAGAAGTTTTAAGGATACCTCTTAATGGCAACACCGCTAGTTCACTGCAAGATGGTGATCGTAACTTAGGTGGGGGGGTGCATTTCTTATTTGGGGTATTAACCAAGAAGGAAATAATAACACAGCTACTAACTCTTCTATTGGAGATGATAACAACTCTGGTTCTGGTCAATATGGAAACAATAATAATGGCGAGATTGAGCAGGTAGGTAACAGTAATGATGCGAATGGTGGATTTTTTGGAAACTACCAAGTAGGTAACAGAAATGACGCTTACATTGGGCAATTTGGAGATTTCAATGATGCTCAAAATACATCTATTGGAGATGACAACACTGCATCTGCTAGTCAAACTGGAGTTACCAATATAAGTCGTACAAATCAATTGGGAGATTGGAATGATTCTGATGTTGATCAAGACGGACTAAGCAATAATTCTGACGTTGATCAAATTGGTAATCTTAACGGTTCTACTGTTTCTCAAAACGGTACAACTAACATGAGTACAGTATTACAAGATGGTAACAATAACGGAAGTAGTGTTTCTCAAACTGGACTTTCGCACATGAGTACGGTAACTCAATTAGGTAATGGAAATGGTTCTATTGTAATTCAAAACTAAGAGCCAAAAATAGCTGTAATATATATAGTTCGTTAATGAAAGGGCACCCTAGGATGCCCTTTTTTATGTCCAAGTTTTCAAAAATTATTAATTTAACAATTTATTAATATTACCATTTTCAAAAAAAATCCCCTTTATCGACAAAATACATCCTTCTATCGATTTCGATAACATAAGACAATCAGAATATACCTCAACTAATTATAAGTCATGTCTATAAGGACATTTGCCCCTTTTGAAAGTTTAAAATTATTTATATATTTACAAAGTCAAACCGCACAGAGTGCGCCTCCATTTGACAACAATTTAGAACATTCCCCCATTATTAATTTGATACGAAGGCTATACATATATGTAATAGCTTTAGACGTTGCCCTATTTGCAACAGATATAATTTTATTAACCATAATTCTAATTATTAATTTAAACATCTTTTAACTATGAAAAAAATGATTTTATGTGCTGCGGCACTAGCGTGTGGAACAATTGCTTTTGCACAATCTAACAACAGTGATGTATTGCAAACTGGAAACG
>JBLHXM010000137.1:0-5669 GCA_047630395.1 Dokdonia sp. | reverse complement strand
CGGAGTGTACTACCCAATTCCTTTGCACAGTCAAAAAGCATATGCAGATGAACGCTACAATGAAGCCGATTTCCCAGTGACCAATGCACTTATTAAAGATGTTATATCTTTACCTATGCACACCGAACTGGATGATGAGCAAATCGCTTTCATCACAAAAACGGTGATTGATTTTGTAAACAAATAACCATTCGAACTCATGAAAAATTTCACACTCCTCGCTCTTGCATGCTGCCTGAGCTTTTCGGCATTTGCACAAACCACGGTCTTGCACTGCGGGAAACTAGTGGACACCAAAAATGGCAAAGTCCTCACAGAAAAAACCATCTACGTAGATAATACCACGATCACAAAAGTAGTGGATGGCTACGCTTCCGCGAAAGGAGATGAAGTAGTTATTGATCTTAAAGACAAAACGGTACTCCCAGGTTTTATAGATATGCATGTGCATATCGAAGGTGAAACGGGACCTAAAAGATACATTGAACCCTTTACCAACAATGAGGCAGATGTGGCCTATAAAGCACAAGAGATTGCGCACCGCACCTTAATGGCCGGCTTTACCACCGTAAGAGATTTAGGAGGAAGTGGCGTTAATGTGTCCTTGCGGAACGCGATCAATGCAGGAACGGTTTCTGGTCCACGTATTTTCACTGCCGAAAAAGCAATAGGAACCACCGGTGGGCATGCAGACCCCACCAATGGCTATAAGAAAACCCTCATGGGAGATCCAGGACCGGCAGAAGGAGTTATTAATAGCGTAGAAGATGCTCGAAAAGCGGTACGTCAACGCTATAAAAATGGCGCCGATTGTATCAAGATCACCGCAACAGGAGGTGTTTTAAGCGTGAGCAAAAACGGCAGTAACCCTCAGTTTACGCAAGAAGAAGCCAATGAAATTGTTAAAACAGCCAAAGAATACGGTATGCACGTCGCTGCCCATGCACATGGTAAGGAAGGCATGCAGCGCGCAATTAAAGCAGGCGTCACTACCATCGAACACGGATCGATGATGGACAAAGAAACTGCCGACTTGATGAAACAGTACGGAACCTATTTAGTCCCTACGATATCGGCGGGACGCTTTGTTGGCCTCAAAGCAGACGTACCTGGCTACTATCCAGCGATCATCATCCCAAAAATCAGACAGGTGAATGCGGCTTTGAAAGAAACCTTTGCTATGGTAAAAAAAGAAGGTGTAAATATCGCCTTCGGTACAGACGCAGGTGTATTTCCTCATGGGGAAAACGCTAAAGAATTTAGATATATGGTAGAAACAGGATGGTCGCCTATGTTTTCGATACAATCGGCTACAGTAACCAATGCAAAAATTCTTGATATGGAAGGCAAACTAGGTATACTCGCTGCTGGACATTTCGCTGATATTATTGCGGTCAATGAAGATCCTACCAAGGACATCACTACCACAGAAAATGTAGTTTTTGTAATGAAGAATGGAGTTATCTATAAAAATTAAAAATAAATAACAGTTATACTATTGCGGTTGAAAAGGGATATAACGAGCTAGCGTATTCCTTTACATTGCCTTAGTTTATATTGCTGAGAATAAGCACTTCACTCCACCTTCCTTTATTTTAAAAAAGGAATGCCATTGCTAGCAGAGTTTTCAGTTTTTTTACGTTGGGCACCATGAAGCGTTCTAAAACCTTAGCTTCAAATTGCCTATTTATTTGGCATCCTACCTGATTATACTATCGGAAAACACAACGAATACCTCCATTAAGAATCAAAAGTCTATTTGATTACTACAACTACAAAAAACACAATGACACCCATTGCTCGTGTGCAATACTCGGAAGATTTTACGCAAACAAAATAAGTCCATCAAGCACACAAAAAAGAATGAGTACAGTAGGTGTCATATATTTAAAATTCTACACCACAATATCAAGACCTAACTTCTGTTAGATAAGAATATAGCTCTCTTAAAGGGGGATAATCGAAGGGGTTTTAGTATAGTTTGACGGCCCCTTAAAGAGGCCACCAAACTAATGGGGGAAAAATCTAACCAACAAAATTTCAAGCATATACTTCCTTTTACTCACAAAAGTCATCTGGCAGTTGATGTTATTCACGTCTTGAACCATCAAATACACTTTTCAGGAAGGAAATGTGATTTAAATTCATTGTACCCCTAAGTAAAAGAATCAATCATATGAGTTTCCTAAAAATCCAACTGCCAGAATGAATGCCTTTGAGTTGAACTCAAAGGTAAATCGAATTTGAGAAAAATAGCTAGAGGATGACCTCATACTTTTTACGGGGAAACCGCAATTAAATTACGGTTGGAATTTGCAGAGCATAATCTCAAGCCAACAAGGGAATGACAAATATGTATCACGCTTTCGAGAAATATCGAGATGCAAAAGTTAATACGGAGTATGTAGAAGTGCAAAAGCACTTAAAGAAGAATAGCAACAGGAAAAGTCCCGCTTATATAAAGCCACGTTTACGTGCCTCACGAATCAATTGCTCATCATCAGCTGATTTCATATCAAACAATTCCTTCAAATAGGTCTTGCGTTTTTCAATAGCACTTAAAGAAAGGTTGACGTGCTCACCTAAATTTTTGGTCCGTACTCCTCGCGATAAATGATATAAAATCTGAAGGTTCTTTTTGTCCAATCGGATATCATTCAGGACCATCTTACGCAAGTGCACATTGACCGCGCTACTGTAGTATGTTTTTCCATGTATGACTTGATCAAAAGCCAGCAGCAATTCTGCTGAAGACAAATCACTTTTTATCAAAAACCCTTCTGGATTTACATGCTCCAAAATATGATGTAATCTACTTGTTTCGTCATGCATGGTAAGAATAATTACTTTAGAATCCTCGTGATGCTTTTTCATGAATTGCGCCACGTCTTCTCCGGAATTTAATTTCCCGTCAGAAGAGGCAGGAAGATTGATATCAATCAATCCAATATCGTATGGCAACTCATTACTGTTTTTTACAAAAGTAGCGGCATCTTCGCAATTATGAGCCACATCGGTATGGAGCTCATACTCTTTTCTATAATGAGCTACCAATGCATTTTTATACCCCTCAATAATGATGGGATGGTCATCTACTAATAGTATGCGAAGTTCCTTTTTCATTGAATAACGAATGTCCTCCCATGCAAAGGAGTTTATTCTTACAAGATTTATTATCTATGTTTAAAAATAGACAAAAAGAACCAAACGCCCTATCTAAATTGAACGCGAACTGTAGTCCCTTTTCCAACTTCACTATGTAAGGATAGTACTCCATTGATTTTTAACACTCTTGCGGCCATATTCTTTAGTCCGATTCCCTTTTTTGCGTTTGTAGTCTCCATTCCCTTGCCATTATCTGACATGCTTAATTCAATGCCCTCAGCTACTGGCATAAAGGCAATAGTAACAGCAG
This sequence comes from Dokdonia sp., assembly GCA_047630395.1. GTDB lineage: Bacteria > Bacteroidota > Bacteroidia > Flavobacteriales > Flavobacteriaceae > Dokdonia. The sequence continues at coordinate 2,254 of JBLHXM010000137.1, read as the reverse complement.
TCGCTTTTGCATGCTTATGCACATTTTGAATTCCTTCCTGAATCACACGATACAGATGGGCCTTAGTAGGATTTGCTACCACGCTCCAGTCTATGGCGTCTTCACTACTAAACGTAAAATTCAATGCTCCACTTTGCGCTTCAATCATCTTCTCAACCACATCTACATAAAGCATTTTGGAATCAAATGTCTGTGCGTTCAACTCGTGAGAAATCGTTCGAATTTCTCGACCTAAATCTTTGAGATCTTCGAGGTATTTGGCCCTTGACTGAACATCATCGTTATGATCGCTCCTATTGAGACTATCTAAATTGAGTCGAATACCAAAAAGGCGCGCTAAAACCCCATCATGCAGTTCTTCAGAAATACGGTGCTTTTCCAGTTGCTTGCCCTCTTCTAGTTTGACATGCTGCTCCATCATCAAGTTGGTAATTTCATCACTTGCGCTTTGCTGCTCCTTTTGAAATCGCAATCGTGTGCGCGCAATTTTTTGTTGAATAAAAATGTACCCTATTAAAAATGCGATGAGTGCCGCCAATAAGACTAAAGTCAAAAGTCGTATGCGCTGGGTCGCTTCCTCTTTTTCTATGGCTAAAGTATCGGTTTCATAACGGGTTCGGGCAAATTGATCCTGATAACTCCGCTCTACACGTTGTAGACTATCCGAAATAATCATTCGCTTTTGAGCATATCTTCTTGCCTTTTCTGCTGGAGCAACCTCGGTTAACAATGCCAAAGATTCCAGTATACCTCTATTATATTTCAACCTCGTTGCAGAAACGAAGGCTTCTTCTGCATAAAACTGAGCACTATCCAATACTTCTTGAGCACGATAATATTCTGAAAGATGGATCCTATTGGTAATCATCCCTAATCGATCATTGATATCACCTCGTATACGCAGCGGAGTTAAAAAAAGTGCAGGTAAATCATTTGTATCTCCCGACATGAATTTGGCGTATGCCAAATTATCCAAAAGCCTTGCATAGGTACGCCTACTTTTTATGGCAAGACTATCATAGGCCAGCCCTTCCTCATAGTAGCGTATCGCACTTTCATAGTCTCCTTTATTCATATAGACGACCCCTAAATTACTCAAGGAACTTACCGCTATCAAACCAGATCCTTTCAACTGCCGCCTAAATGCTAAGGCTTTTTGGTGATAATCAATGGCCCTGTCATATTGTTCGGTATCCTTGGCAATAATTCCAAGATTGTTGTAGGCCGAAGCCACCAAACGCATATCTGTGGACAGGTCGAAATGAGCAATTGCATCTACCGAACTTTCTTCAGCACCAACATAGTCCTTTACATTCTTCTGAACGATCGCCATTGACAGCATTGACTTTCCAGCTTCCAAATTAGCCCCATAGCCGGCATATAACTTTTCGGCTTTATAATAATTTCTATAGGCGCTATCCATTTGTAAGCCCGCAGAAAAATAATACTTACCAAAATTATAGTACGACTTCGCAATTCCAAAGGTATCCTTCAGTGCGCTAGCATGCTTTTGCAATTCCCTAGATATTCTTAAAAATTTATCATAATCTCGGAGCGCATAATATCGCTCCCCTAGTAAGATTAAATATGCAGATCGCTCCTCTTCAGGAATAGATCCAGTCACTTTTTCTAGCGCTTGATTTAGCACTTTTAATTCATCGGCTTTAGGGATCGCTTTGCTTTTGGGCAACTCCAGCAGCAGGGCAATACTATCATAGCGGGCCTGTGAAATCTCACTGTTTTGACGCACTTTGCCCGTACATGAAACACACAGTAGAAGTATGCAAACTGTACAATAGAAAGTAGCAATTAAATGGCCCCGCATAGTTTTTATAAAAATCATAATACCCATAGTTGGATATGCATAAAGATATATAGATATTCTGAAACAGTGCAGAGACTATTTTCAGAATATCTATCTATCGGCACTTCAGTTTCGCTAGGTCACTCCTATGCCCTAGAACACCAAAAGCAAGCTATTTTATTAGGCTCTAGTTACCTCTTCCTGGTAAATCATCTTCATCATCGGAATTTTTTCCTGGCAAATCATCTTCATCATCGGAATCTTTTCCTGGCAAATCATCTTCATCATCTGAATCTTTTCCTGGTAAATCATCTTCATCATCGGAATCTTTTCCTGGTAAATCATCTTCATCATCGGAGTCTTTTCCTGGCAAATCATCTTCATCATCTGAGCGTTGCGCAGCTTCATTTGCTTCAGAGTCATCAATATCATCCGTATTTTCCGTATCGT
>JBLHXM010000136.1:0-5671 GCA_047630395.1 Dokdonia sp. | reverse complement strand
AGCGCGATCTGTTGCGATGTATCTCTGTCAGGAAGTGGCAAGCAAGTCTTTATCGGAGATTGCGGCAGGGTTCAATCTGGCCAGCTACGCGAGTGCAGGTAGCTCGATTCGTTCTGTTAGATTAAAGTCAGCGGAAGATCCCAGGATAAATGATAGTGTTAGATTAACAAAACTAGATTTGACCCGTTAGGTCCTCTTGGTAAGTTGGTCACGCCTGATGGCGCCTAGGCTTAACAGGCCTGCGCTGCTCAGTTTTACGCATGAATGATCTTATGGATATTTATATACCAATTCCTAAATCACAAACATTTCAATCCAATTCCCTTTAAATATTCAAACGTACCGTCGTAATATTCAGGCGGGCGTGTTGCGTCTTCAATATTTCCTTCGGGCACCACGATTACCATACCTTGACGAGCACGAGTCAGTAACACACGGTAAGCATTCTTTTGATAAATTTGCCTCTCTGCTTTTTTAATACGCTGCCACTTACTGCCTCTAAAAGACCAGTTCTGCCAAGCATCGACTTTATTACGAAAGTCGGCATCCCAAATTACGCATGCCCAATCTAACTCTAAACCCTGAACATGAAATTCGGTCGCAACCTCTTCCAGATAATAAGATGAACGCACATCCTCTTTTCCATCTAGAAACCAATGCACTGGATCAATAGGTGCTTTGACATGAACGCCCAATGGTCTCAACCGTTCGGCCTGCGATGAAACAACGATTCCATAGCGCTCTGAACCCCTCGCTTTTTTACGCAACCATTCGCGCGCTGTGCCCAAATCACGTGATAAGACGATAGGAAACTGCTCATTGATTTCTTGAAGCGTTTCGCTTGCCTGTGTGCAATCCAAGTCCAGTACCTCTTTAACAAACTGCGATACCTTTTCACTTCGAAAGGAACGCATCGAGGATTTAAGATGCAATTCTGGAAAGAAGTCAGTGCATCCAATTGTAGTAAGTTTTTCTATGGTTTTATCACCACCATACTCTGAGTCCTGTAATTGATCCGACGCATAAATTTTCCAATTGGGAAATGATTTTTCTATCGCCTCCGCCCAACCAAAAATTCCGGCTTCTCCTTTATTGATTTCTTGGCCACCACCGATTAAACAGACAACCACACTCCAATCTTCATGACGGTCCATACAAGAAATCAAAAACTCTGGTTCAGATTGATCGAAATTAGGTTGATTCTTTTTTTGCTTCATAAAACTGACGGTTTGAGGTTTATCCCAAGCACGCTGAGCCTCATCAAATAGCGCAACATGTTCAACTGGTGCTGCGTCAGACGCCAAACCATCATCTCGAAAATGATGAACATTTTGAATGAATGCCTTAACCTCACTACGAGCTTCTCCTATCCGGATAGGCTCGCCCTTTTCCGAGCCTCTACTTACCTTATCCCTAGCTAGAGCTTCCTGCAGGATGGACACTAATGGCCCGTTTCCAGACAGGTAGACACTATACAGTTCATCATCAGGATTAATATGTGTGGTTGCAATATCAAGACCAACCAAGGTTTTACCGGCTCCAGGCACTCCAGTGACGAAGACAACAGCTTTCTCGTTATTCCTACGTGAGCGTTTGATAATGGAAGCTACAGTTGAGGAAGTTTTAGAAAGGTTGATTGCACCCGCGTCGTTGCGAGAGATGTTGACCACAGAATGGCCGTTATACAATGCCAGCGTTGCCTCAATAATCGTTGGAGTAGGTTTATATCCACTCTGTATCCACGTAGAAGAGTCGATCAATTCGTTTGGGAGAAGAGATAAGACGGATTGGATAATTGAGCTAAGATTATTTCCGTTTGTTAGAATTGGAACAAATATTTTATCTTCTGGCACGGAAATATGACTTAATGCAGATTGTGTTACTTCAGTAGATACCAGTACCGGGATAATAAATGCATCGTGACTCCCTTCATGGAAGTTTGAAAGATCCAGAGCATAGTCAATGACCTGATCTAAGTCGGCCCTCAGGTACTCACTTGCACCTACTTTAAACTCAACAACAAAAATGGCAGAATCAATAACTAGCAACACGTCTACTCGCTTTCCCATTCGAGGAATTGAAAACTCGAAGTAGATATCACCAGTAAAAACGCTTAACCACTGCTGCAGTTGGATTGTTTGTTCTAACCAAGCATTTCTCTGCGTATTGAGTAACGTAAAATTGTGAGCTTGAGTTAGGATGCCAAGTACCTGTTCTGGCGAATCCTCCAAAAAATTACTGATTGAGTTTGAATAATAGGCTCTGCTCATCTTATTCCATACGTTGTCTTTAACGGACTGTAACCCCAATTGAAAATACTAAATCTAGTAGGGTCAAATCGAAATCGAATCAAAAATTTGTGAAAGCCGCATTCTGGCATCACTTAACCTTCATCTAATTAACTTTTTGCCTTTTCTTCGATTGCTCTTCCTCCCATTCATGATATGGCTTCATATCTAAATAGATCTGCTGTGTAGCATCGGCAATATCACTTAAATTTCTTGAGTAGAAATTGCTTTTTCCAATTTCACCGGCTTTTCCTTCTCTGCCTTTCCAACAATAAGGGATACCACGGTTAGAAAATAATTCTGTACCAGTTAAAATTATCACTGGGTTATAAGTTTGCTCTGCCTTCCAATGGCGTCGACCACTATTGACCAGCGGTTTTATGATTCTCTTTTCAGCGGCGGTTAAACTGTCTCGCATAGTAGACAAAACTAAAACTGCCCCTGGGAATTCCTTTGCTAGAGTTCTCATTCGGACAATATCTTTCTTTTCAAATTTGTTGTAGGTTTTGCATTCTGCAAAAACAAGTTCTTGTGTAGTCTCATCTCGAAAATCTCTCTCTGTGAGCATACACAGATCCGCCTCTATTTCTTTGCTGCCTTTTTTTGCATCAAGGCTCAATATCGGTGTAACCTTTTCATGATGATCTCTCGTTAAAGCGTGGAGAGTTAGCAAAACGCTATAAGCCCCATACGCTTGTTTGGGAAGACCAAAGGTTCCAGTAGCTTTATATGCCCATTGCTTATCATCAAGTCCTATAGATTGAATTTCATATTCGTTTAAACAGCTTGAGCACTGAACTGCATTTGATATCCCTTCTAATGAGTACCATGTTTTCTGTGTACAAGTTGGGCAAACAATTTGAACGCCTAACTGGAAAATATTCTTTTTTAATAAATTCTGAATAAACTGATCTCTTTCGATCCACACATCATCTTCGTTCACTATCCGCGCAATACGTCCCTTGAAATCAATCTCTGAGACAAAACCCTTATTATTCAAGTCTTGAAATAACCTAATTAGCTTCTCGTGTTTAAGGTTAGAGATGCCCCAAACACCACCTAATTGTTTAATCATTTGCTTAGCGACTTTGCCGGAAGGTGATAGCTCCACGTCCCAACCCTGCTCTTTAAACCAGGCTTTCATAACTGGCTCTGCAAGAGGTGGCTCGTAACTGAAAGACCAATTTTTATGATTTGCCAAATAAACAGGGCCAGTTTTTGAGATTCGCCACTCTCGTGAAGAGTACTTCCCTATAACATTTGACAAATGCTCACCACCTAATGGGATGGCCTGAGCCAACAATTCATCATGTCCATAAATTCTTGAGTCTATTTCATTGGCGAATCTTGGGCCGCTTGTATTAGCGCAAAAAATATCAAACTCTGGGTCTAGGACTCTTATTTGAATTTCATTTTTACCATCTAATAAGTCAATATCCCTTTCCTTAGAGTATGCTGGAATAATGTTATTTTGCGTATTTCTTCTTGCCCATTCGCTCCAAATCCTTGGATACCAATGTTGAGTGCTAAATTTAAACCCTTTGCCCTTTTCAGATTTTTTAATATTTAAACTTTCTGAAAATTTCTTAAGTTCATTTTCTTTAATATTGCGGCTTTTAATAAATGAAGCATGGTGATACATATTTTTGTTATGCCGATAAGGCCAATACGCATTTTCGATAACGGTCTCTGCTAGTTTTTTTACTGCTTCTTGGCTTTCGGCCTGCTTTGGAAATGGAACAACATTAAAACCAGCTGCTCTCAAGTTCCAATAGTCTATTACATCTAACACATTAGACGCATCAAGGTAAAACAAGAAAGTTCCTCGTATCCTATGCTCCAAGTATTCTGCTCCCAGCCTCCTCGGAAACATGTATTTTGGTTTAGCAAACTCTAGATAATTTTGTATAGAGACACCTGCTTCTTTAACTTCAAAATCACGTAAATATTTTTTATAGAAGAGACTTTCAAACTCGCCTAAGTCACCATAAATAGACGAAAGAAACAATTTGTGAGGCCCATCGACATTAGGCTTGATAAAATCAATGGTATTTTTTCTTAGAAATCGCAGTTCGTCGTATACAAACTGATTCAATACCTCAAAAATACCTATACCAATTGTAGGAGCATCATCTTCTTGAAAGCTTTTTAGTAAGTCTTCAATTTTGATAATATTATCTTCTTCAATTTCCAGTTGCGCAGCACTGTATGCTGACAAATTCACAAAGTAATCAGGGTCAAATCCTTCAATGTAGCCTTTAATAACACTGAGAGCGGTTTCATTTTTCGTTTTATGGTCTGGCCAAATTTTCGGAAGGCGCTTATAACAAGGTATCAAAGGGTTAAATATGCCTCCCCAAAGAAGGCTATTAATATGTATAGCTTTTTGAATTGTTACCTTATCCCTAGGATTGACTAAAAAAGCGATTCTAACTGGTCTAAGTTTTTGCGTTAATGTTCCAATGGCCATTTATCTGCCCTCTACTAAATCAGGCGCCAAAGATTCCAGTGAATCAACACCAACCACATCCATCACCCCCATCAACCCGCCGTCCTAACAAACCGTGACAAATGAAAAGCCACCAAACTCACATCCTCGCCAGACAGCCGCTTCTGACTATTAGCAATAAAAGCAGGCAATGCCTTAGGATTCAAAACCCAAACATCGCTTTGCTTAGATTCCGCCGTCGGTTCGATGAACCAACCAGGAAACAATACAACTTTTTTCACATCAATATCCCTACCGGTGCTTTCCTTAATAAGCTGCTTTAGCCAGTTCGCTCCAGCTTTAACTTGAACCAGCGGTTTATCATCTTTAAATCCATTGTGATGAATCAGCGTATCGCCAGTGTAAATTATTCTGGTTTCGCCTTTGTCAGGTTTGCTATAGGTTTTGGTCTCGATTACGTAAACACCGCTTAGGGCGACTAAAACATGATCGAGATTGAAGTTATCGCCGGGTAGATCGTGGAATACCTTGACGCCTTTTTCACGTAGTGACTCTAAATATTGGCCTACGGCTCTTTCACCATCGCGACCTTGTTTAAGTTTTACTATTTTGACTATGGTTTTTCTAATTTTATACAGACAGTAAGTAACGACTGATACTGCAATTAAAGTCATTGCCCACGGGTTGGGTACTTTTTCGGTGAGGTAGTAAGCCCAGTTGGTGAAGGCAAAAAGGCAGACAAAAGTGCCTATAAATATGTAAATGATGCCTTCGTCAAACACGACGTCGAGCAGGTATCGGTCGAGCGATTGCCCGGGGTTTCTAAGCGGTTTGTCTTTAATCGGGGATTTCATTATTCCTTGTAATAATCCTTTACTGCTATTGCTTTTGCCTTAACTCCTAGGTTGATTGTGTGTTAAACCTTCTTCGATTG
>JBLHXM010000135.1:0-5751 GCA_047630395.1 Dokdonia sp. | reverse complement strand
GTACAATCAAAGGAGCTTATGTCAATTGTTGTGCTGGCGATGCCACAGGCATCTGAACTAACATTATCGATATCGGCAGCGGTGATACTAGCCATTCCCATAGCATCTAACTGCACTGTAAAGGGTCCAACACAATTTGCCGTTGGAGCTACATTATCTTCTACTGTGACATTAGCTGTACAAGTATCTGTATTCCCTGAAGTATCAGTTACAGTCAGCGTGACCATAACCAGAGTTCCCACATCTGTACAATCAAAAGTATCGGGAGATACACTCAAAGAAGCTATTGCTACATTATCTGTAGATCCATTGTCGATATCCGACCCCATAATAGTAACAGTACCCATTGCATCTAATTGTGCTGTAAAATCTTGACAAACTGCCACCGGTGGTACAGATTCTACACAAAATTTAAAATTGTCAAGCGCTAGATAAGTAAATGCTCCGCTCATTTCTATTTCTATTTCATCCACATCAATCATTGAGAAGTCGGAAGCTCCATCCGTTGCGAAATCAATAGTAAAAAAGCCTTGAGCAGTACCTATTGTTGTTGGAAATCCAGCATTTTTTACAATGGTATATGCGGTTGTTACTCCTAATTTTCCACGAATCGTTACAACACCATCATCTGTTGGAAGTGTACCATCTAATACTGATGACGCGTACAATTCCATGGTTCCCATTTGCATGGCTGTAGCATCTGTTATACTAACCGAATAAGTTTTGTTTAGCCCTTGGTCATTAAGGTTATCAAGGAAACGATCAGAACCACCACCTCCTGCACCAATAAACTCGGCAACACTAAAATTGGAAGTACCTGTACTAAACATTTTACCGTTTGTAGTATAAGAATCACTTCCAACAGTTACAGATTCATAGGTTTCAATATTACAACTCGATACAAGATGTATTTCTCCAGCAACAAATGGATCTGGTGATATATTTCCATCAGAATCCTCAATATTTGTTAGATTATTTAAATCAAGACGAATACTTCCCTCTCCACTTATTCCTGTTACGGTGATTACATAATTATTACCTGATCCAGAAATACCCGTAGCCATTCCAGTTGCTGTTCCTGTTGTCGTCACAGTAAAGTCATCTAATGACACATTAAAAGCGTCCTCATTAAAAATTACTTCAAAATCTACTGTATTTACATTTGCCGCAGGATCACCTACTAATGTAATGCCTTGAACAATTGGTGGACTTGACGTAGATATTTCTTCGCAGTGTTCAAAATTATCGACAGCGATATACACAAAAGCTCCTCCTAGTTCAAATTCTAATTCATCAATATTAGTTAAACTAAAGTCTGATGCACCCGCTGTCGCGAAATCTAAATTGAAGAAACCATTAGTCACCACTCCTGAAGAGGTAGGGAATCCAGTATTCTTTGTTATGGTATATAATGTACTCCCAGCTAATTTTCCTCGAACAGTTAATGTTCCATCGTCTGTTGGGTCTGGTAATCCGTTTGCATTTGAAGAAAGATACAACTCAACAGCCTCAACTGTAAACAATTCTGTTCCTGGTGTTGTAATAGAATAGGCCTCCCCCGTTCCTTGATCATCTATATTGTCTAAATATTGATCAGAATCACCTGCCCCAGCATTCATAAAAAATTCAATATCGAAATTGCTAGTCCCGGTAGTAAAAGTTACTCCATTACTGGCAAACATAAAATCCCCAGTCAAGGCCAATTCAAAAGTTTCTTGAAAACATCTAGAGACCACATGAGTTTCTCCAGCTGTAAACGCAGGTGAAGGTGAATTACCTACACTATCCTCTATATCATTTCCGGCAATTAGATCGATACTAATGGCTCCTTCACCACTAATTCCTGTAACGCTCACAACATATGATGTCCCGGAGCCAGAAATTGAAGCTATTGTACCTACAGTACCAACAGTATCAAGCGAAAAATCTGAAGTATCTACATTAATTGCCGGTTCATTAAAAACAACGGCAAAGTTAACAGCAGTTGCTGTTGAACTTGGAGTCCCCACAACGCTAATCGACTGAACTTCTGGAGGGTCATTTACCAATACTTCATTATCAAATTCAAAATTATCAACAGCCACATATTGAAAAGCACCATTAATAGTAAATTCAATTTCATCGATATTGACACTCGAAACATCTCCTACTCCGGGTACTGCAGCAAAATCAAGTGTAAAAAAACCATTTGTAGCCCCGAAAACAGTAGGAAAAGTGCCCAAAGGTTTGGTATATGTAAACTGCGCTACACCTGCCGTTTTTCCAACAAAAGTTACCGTTCCATCATCCGTCGGCATAGCACCATTGGCAACAGAAGACACATACATCTCTAAAGATTGCATAGTAAATAAGGTAGCTCCACCCGTAATACTCAGTGAATAGGTAGTATTAGTGCCCGGCATATCGACATTATCAAGAAATCGATCAGAGGGTCCTGCTCCCGCCCCTACAAATATTTCTGTATCAAAATTAGCATCTTGGGTGTCAAAAGTAAGGCCGGCTCTTATAAAAGCCGTTGAGCCAGCGAAGAGCGGACTTTCAAATGTTTCTGTGCCCTGAGCATATACATTGGACTGTCCAAAAATAAGAAGTAACAGTACTACTATTTTGAGGTAATTTATTTTCATAATACACTGAATTTAATTGATTGTAAATAACTTGCCTCGTTAAGTAAGCCATACATTTCAAATGTAACCTTAGTAGAATTATTAAAAACGGGTAGAATTACGTGATTTTATAAGACTTAATAAAGACGATATTTATACGATGACTTACGATCTATTTTATTTTAAAAAGTGCATCCAAGAATTGATAGCAGCCGACACTATTGCTAAAGAATTTGAATGTGGTTTGCTTTTAATCGAAAAATATGAAGCATTAATATCCATGGCCACTAAACCCCAAAGTCTAGGAGAACAAAAAGAAACAAAAATATCAGGTGGTATTGCGTTGTCACCCACAAATGCCTTAGCATGCCTCAAAGATCCTTTGCGAACTGCTCGCTTTATTAAAGGAGTGTATTTTGGAATCACCGATTTACACAAAGAATATCCACATACAAAGCTGAATATACTGTATGCGGGTTGCGGCCCCGTTGCGCCGCTTATTATACCACTCTTACATCTTTTTTCTAAAGAAAAACTAAGTATTCGACTGTTGGACATACATCCAAAATCTATGGAAATTGCTAAGAACTTGATCCAGACATTGAATGCCTCTGCTTTTTTTGCAGACTATATCGTTGCCGATGCAACGCTCTATTCCTTTCCTGAATCCATTCCATTGCACTGTCTAATTTCAGAAACTATGGACAAAGCCTTGACTATAGAACCTCAAATAGAAATTTTAAAAAATCTCTCACATCAAATAGAACCAGATGGCATTCAAATACCAGCCCGCATAGAACTGCAAATGACCTATTCTTTTTTTAGTAAACGGGCTTTCTTCAAGACTAACCAAAAGACAGCACCTACTACATTACCCGTGAATACAGCAAAGAACCATCCTCTTTTTTATGTCGATAAGAGTAATAGTAACTCATTGAGCACCCCTTATACAAGTGCAAAATACGAGAGGCCAGGTGAAATAGCAGATGTTCCCGATATCTGTATTTTAACCCGTGTGGTCGTATATCAAGATATTGTATTAGAAGATGCACAATCACTTATCACCAACCCATATTGTGTTACAAATTTTTACACGTTTCCACAAAATGGTTTCCAGCTTGAATACACCATAGATCCTTATCCCAAATGGGACATGAAAAAAGTGAACTAACAATATTTGCTAGTTCACCTTTACTAATTCTGTAATTTCATATAATTAGCTTCTTGATGGATACAAACCTTCCAAAGCGATACAAAAGTTAATTACTTCATAAGGAGGTAAATTACTAAAAGCCGCAGAATTACCACCTCCACCAGACGCTGCGTTTAGAGCGATATTTGGTGCAGATGTATTATACCCTAATGTTTCAGTAAAATCACGACCTGCAGCACTCCCTGGAGCCGCTATAGAAGCTCCAGCAGTAGCAGCACTTTGCGTTGCATTTGCTGAACTCACTTTTGGCGAAATAGCAGGTAAATTTGCCTGTGTTAAGTTAGTCGCTTCATTTCCACCTGATTGTCCAAGTACTCTTGCCGTTCTACCCGGTCCAGCACCTTGACCCATAGCAACACGTCCTCGTAGATCTGGCAATCCGAAAGTCGTACGGCCATCTCCACCAAACTGAGTGCCTAAAAGTGAAAAAAGAGCATTGTACTGAGAGATTGCTAGCAATTGCCCCTCGCATTTTGCCCATCCTCTTGGTGCAAAATTAAATCCGTAAGCTTGAATTTGTCCGATAAATGGATCCATAATGATTTGATTTAAATTGATTAGAAAAAAAGTAACAATTAGGGTGTCTGAAATATTTTGTAAAAAGGTAATTAAATAGCTCTCAATTTACACACACTAATTATCTCAAATGTAGTTGAGAGTCTTTGTTCAAAATTGCGTAGAAATACCTGTTTTAAAAACTAAGTAGTAATCGGCTCATCCTCGAAAAGCGCTTCGATCACGATAAGGCATAAAAAAACCGTTCGAGTGAGGAACGGTCTTTTTATTCTTAAAATAAAGCGCTTACTCTAGACGAATCCATTCTTGGGTTCTGTATAAAAAAGCAATATACCCTCTTACTTTCAAGGTATTGGGCGTATCATCTTCTATCCATATTTTGGCATCGTATGTTTTGCCCTTTTCAGGGTCAAAAATAGTTCCGTCTTCATAGCGGTCATCGTCCAATTCCAAGCCTTTAATAATGTTGAGTCCAATGAGTGGCATATCTTTTTCATCTCCTTCACATTTGATACATGTCTTTTCCTTGTTGTTTGGATTTAGGATATCAATAATTCTTCCAAAAATCTTTCCCTCTTCTTCATACACCTCTACAATAGACCTAGCATCACCCGTCTCATCATCAATGGTTTTCCATTGCCCGAGCACACTATTCTCTTGCGCACGCAGGTGTAACACAAAAAGGAGAGCAACAACAGGGAGCATTATTTTTTTCATAGAATTTGTACATAAAAAAAACGGTGAACCATGGTTCACCGTTTTTTTTACTTTCTATTGCTTAGTCATTACCAAGCATCTCATTCTTTAATCCTTTATCAGCTGGTTTTGCTCCCAACCAGATTCCAAATAAAGCTTTCTTAAAATCAAGTCCTTCGATCATACCAACTTCTTTTCCATCCTTATAAACGACAGAACCTTTGCCTTTTATGTAAGCGATGTCAAAGACATTGTTCTTTGTAATCTCTTCACTAAAAAATCCTTTGAAGGTTTCAATTTTACTTGCCAAAACATCTGTTTTCCCCTTTAATGATGCTGTAAATCCTTCGTCTACGGCCTTGATCATTTTTTCACTTGAAATCATACCAGAAACAATATGCAATTTCATAGACATTGTTTCATCTCCGTTGATAACCGCCTTGGCATCACCACTTTTACTCGCTAGGTAAAGCCCGCCAGCATATAAATCAATCCATAATTTCTCACGCATTCCTGCGCCGTTAAGAAGGAGGTCTGTCCCTTCTAAGCTCATTGTGTTAGGCAAAGTCGCATCACCCACAACTGTTTGTGAGGTCGCAGTAGTGATACTTACAATAGCCATAATAGTTAAAAATAAATGCTTCATAATTCTAGTTATTTGTTTGTATTAGGGTTTTTGTGTGCAATTCTTAGTTTTCGTAATACGGCATTCAACTCAAA
>JBLHXM010000134.1:0-6006 GCA_047630395.1 Dokdonia sp. | reverse complement strand
ATACTATTGTAGGTGCTGGTGGCGCTACAGGCTCCCTAGATGCATCCAATATGTTTAAGCCAGCTCTTGCTCGTGGGGAAATACAATGTGTTGGAGCAACTACCTTAGATGAATTCCGTCAACATATCGAAAAAGACGGTGCACTGGAACGACGTTTCCAAAAAGTAATCGTAGAACCAACAACGGTAGAAGAAACGATTGAAATCCTTGAAAATATTAAAGGAAAGTATGAGGATCACCACAACGTGACTTATACAGATGCAGCGATAGAGGCATGTGTAAAGTTGACGAATCGATATATGACAGATCGTTTTCTTCCTGACAAGGCTATTGATGCCTTGGATGAAGCAGGATCTCGTGTACATATCACCAACCTTGATGTACCAAAGAAAATTATTGAATTGGAAGGTAAATTGGAAGCTGTACGCGAACTCAAAACTTCTGTGGTTAAAAAGCAGAAATATGAAGAAGCTGCAAAATTACGGGATGATGAGAAAAACTTAGAGCGTGAATTGGCAGAAGCACAAGAAAAATGGGAAGTTGATTCTAAACTCCATAAGGAACTAGTCACCCAAGATAATGTAGCTGATGTAGTGAGTATGATGACGGGGATTCCCGTAAATCGCATTGCACAAACTGAAAGTAATAAACTCGCTGAACTTCCTGACACGATTAAAAGTAAGGTTATTGGACAAGATGAAGCAGTTGCAAAGGTTGCCAAAGCGATTCAACGAAATCGTGCTGGACTGAAAGACCCTAATAAGCCTATTGGTTCGTTTATTTTCCTCGGACAAACAGGTGTTGGTAAAACACAATTAGCTAAAGTACTGGCCAAGGAATTATTTGATAACGAAGACACGCTCATTCGTATTGACATGAGTGAGTATATGGAGAAATTTGCCATCTCACGATTGGTTGGAGCGCCTCCAGGATATGTAGGATATGAAGAAGGCGGACAACTTACTGAAAAGGTACGTAGAAAGCCATATTCTGTAATTTTACTAGATGAAATCGAAAAGGCGCATCCAGATGTATTCAATATGCTATTACAAGTATTGGATGACGGATACCTCACCGATTCCTTAGGTCGAAAAATAGACTTTAGGAATACGATTATCATTATGACTTCAAACATTGGAGCTCGTAAATTGAAAGATTTTGGTCAGGGTGTTGGTTTCGGAACTAAAACGAGAGCGACACAGCTAGATGATAATGCAAAAAGCGTGATTCAAAATGCTTTGAAAAAGGCTTTTGCTCCTGAGTTTTTAAACCGGATAGATGATGTTGTCGTGTTCAATGCATTAGAGCGCGAGCACATTCATAAAATCATCGATATTGAACTAGCGAAGCTTTTTGATCGTATCTCGGCCTTGGGATACACACTAACACTCAGTGATGCAGCAAAAGACTACATCAGTGACAAAGGTTTTGATAAGGAATATGGAGCGAGACCATTGAAAAGAGCTATCCAGAAATATATTGAGGACGCTCTGGCTGAAGAAATTATCACCGCCCATTTAGAAGAAGGAGATTCTATCTTCATGGATCTAAATAAGAAGACAGAAGAGCTTACCATTAAAATTGAAAAGAAAGAAGCTTCGACTTCAGAGTAAGTAGTACACTTTTATTCTTTTATAGTTCATAGGCAATCCATTTGAAGTTTCAAATTGATTGCCTATTTGGTTTATTTCAATTCCTTATTTTATTTTAATATTTTAGATCCTATCTAGAATCCACGATAGGAGTTTAACACAGTGAAATCATATACTTTTTGCTAAGAAAATATAGTGATATTTTTGGTGGATGTATCGAAGGTCTTATTTCTTGCTTTATGGAAATTTATTCAATGCCTGATCATTTATAAGAATTAAAAAATATAAACTACTGATTATCAGTTAATTATTTTATTTTTAGTTACCTTCTACAAATAGAACCCCCATACATTCCTATAATTGAAGCAAGAAGTATTAAATCATCGAACTTTAGATTTTTGTGAAGTCACCATATTCTCAGACTATATCTACGTGATTATGAATGAAGGCATCACGGTAATTCCCGAATACAATAATATTCTAGTCAACTTGACGAACACATATTTTAAAGAAAAAAACTTTGTGTATATATCCCATAGAATTCATTCGTATAGTATCGACCCTACAATATACCTCGATACTGTTCGCATTGAAAATCTAAAAGGATTTGTAGTCGTTTCTTCTGGTTCGGAAAAAGAAATCGCCAGTACAAAGGTTGAAAAATTGTTTTTCAAAAAACCGTTTGCACTCTTTGACTCCTTACAGGATGCTATACATTGGAAAAATACCCTATTGTATACCAGCTAAGTAAATCTTTTTCTATCCTCTCTAACTCAAAGCAAGCTAATGCATGGAAAACAAAAGTTAGAAATCCGTAAAAAGATAGAAGAGGCTATTCAAACCGCAATTCATAAAATAGATCAACTAAAAGCCTTAACAGCTGCTATTAGTCCTGAGAACGCTATTGGAACTGTGAGTCGGATGAATGCTATTAACAACAAGTCTACAAATGATGATGTCTACGTAAAACGCTTGCCAAACTCAAGGGTCTAGAGCATGCTTTAAATGATGTAGAGGATGTGGGTTTTGGCTATTGCATGCGCTGTAAAAAAGAAGTTCTAATGGGCAGATTACTACGCGTCCCGCACTCAAAATTTTGTGTGCATTGCGCGTAAATATAAACCTTATAGGCATATATTCCATGGTAGCTAACTCATGGCTAAATTTTTGACAGTTTCATTTTTTTTCTAGAAATAATAGTTGTTTTTTTACACAAAAATATTTGTCCTAACCCTTGCCAATGCGCCACAAATCCCCTGTAACCGAAACAACATTTGAATTTGGAAATGTTCAAATTATTGATAATATTGTTATTGCCGTAATGAATGAAGGAATCCTTTTTGGGACTTCCTATAATACACAACTACTCTCCTTCTGTGAAGAGCAATTAGGGAGTAAACCGTATGGTTATATCTCTTTTCGTAAAAACTCCTACGCTGTAGATCCAACCGTCTATTTGCAGACTGCTCAAAATACAAACATACGAGCAATTGCTGTCGTATCAGAACAAGACATCCAAAAATACAATGTCACTATCGAAAAGCAGTTTTTTAACCACCCCTTTGAAGTCTTTGAGAGTTTAGCCCAAGCGACCAACTGGATGCACAATGTATTGCCTAATGAAACAACTCATCAGCATCGATATTAAAACTCTCTAGGAATTCTTTGGTTTTGAGTATATCATACGACAGTACTCGATCATTTGCTACAAAGGGAACCACCGCTCTATATGCTTGCAATAAAGCGTCTAAGAATGGTGCTGTTTTCAAGGGAGCTCTATAATGTATTGCCTGAGCTGCATTGAGTAACTCAATACTTAAAATCGTCTCTACGTTTTCTACGATCTTTAAAAGCTTTGTGGCGGCATTAGCACCCATACTAACGTGATCTTCTTGACCATTAGATGAAACAATGGAATCTACACTCGCAGGTGTTGCGTATTGTTTATTCTGACTAACTATACTCGCTGCCGTATACTGGGGAATCATCATACCACTATTTAGACCGGGATTGTCTACAAGAAATGGGGGCAACCCACGCAATCCACCTATAAGCTGGTAGGTTCTACGCTCACTTATACTTCCTAATTCTGCCATGGCAATTCCCAAAAAGTCCAAGGCCAGTGCCAAAGGCTGTCCATGAAAATTCCCTCCACTAATGATCTTATCTTCTTCGGCGAAGATATTAGGGTTATCCGTGACACTATTTATTTCTGTCTTAAAAGTCTTTGTAGCAAAAACAATTACATCTTTGGTCGCACCATGTACTTGTGGAATGCATCTAAAGGAATATGGATCTTGTACATTTTCCTTTTCGAGTACAGCAATTTCGCTATCCTCTAAAAAGTTCTTAACACGTTCAGCTGTTTTTATTTGCCCACGATGAGGACGCACAAAATGAACGAGCGGATCAAAAGGCGATAAATTACAATTAAACGCATCAATGGATATAGCACCAATGACATCTGCCAAATACGATAGTTTATGACTTTTTAATAAGGCATAGACACCATAAGCAGCCATGAATTGGGTCCCATTTAAAAGCGCTAAACCTTCTTTAGAGTGCAAGGTTATTGGTGACCAATTATTTTCTTCTAGGACCGCTTTCGCGAAAACGGTCTGCTCTCCATCCCACACCATACCGTCGCCAATTAATGGTAAGGCCAAGTGAGCCAATGGCGCCAAATCACCACTTGCACCCAATGATCCCTGGGTATAGATTACTGGCAAAATATCTTTATTATAGAAATCAACGAGGCGTTGAACAGTTTCTATATGTATCCCACTATGCCCATAACTCAAGGATTGAATCTTGAGCAATAGCATCAATTTAATAATAGCCTTGGGTACATAATCACCTGTTCCACAGGCATGTGACCGCACTAAGTTCTCCTGAAGTAAAGTCAGATTTTCATCTTGAATCGCCACATTACAAAGACTGCCAAAACCTGTATTAATTCCGTAGAATGGTTTACTACTCTCGCTCACCTTTCGGTCCAAATAGGCACGGGATTTTTTGATATTTAATATACTTTCTTCACTCAAGGCGAGTTGAAGATTATGATCGTTGATCGTTGATATGGTCGTAAGATCCAGAATCTCAGAACTGATGTAATGCGTATCTCGCATAGAGGAATTCGGGTTAAGTTTTCTGCAATTTCGTAAAAAAAATGCGTAAAAATTAAGATATTGATAACGAGTTACGAACAGGCATTAGTATATTTGGGAAAACTTTACAAAATGAAAAAACTCCTAATCCTACCGTTAGCTGCATTATTGTTTGCCTGCGCAGATGAAAAACAACCTGATTATGCTGTACTCACAGGGAGTTTAGAAAACTTTGTTGAAGATGAAATTCGACTATACGATTACGCTAACACACCTACCGTTATTAAAATATCTAAAGATGGAAAGTTTACCGATACTATTTCACTTACAACTGCTGGCTACTATAGTTTGCGCGTAGGTCGCGGTGGATATATGGTATATTTGGCTCCTGGTGAAGTATTGAACATTGACCACAATGTTGCTCTAAAAGATTCTAAACCAAGCTTTACTGGAAGTGGAAGTGAAGAAAATCAATTTCTAGTAGATAAAATGGCTATGCAGCTTGATATAAGCGGAGAGATGCCTGTGTTATTTGGAAAAGAAGAAAGTGACTTCTTACAAACCATCACAACGGTAAAAACAAAACAAATGGAAGCCCTCAATGCTTCTCTAGTTTCGCCTGAATTTAAAGCAATAGAGAGTAAGTCCATAGATTACGGCTATTTAGAAAATAAAGGTAATTACCCACAATACCATGCGCACTTTGCTAAGAAAGAAGGTTTTGAGCCTTCTGTAGATTTCTTATCAGATGTGAAGCTGGTAAATTTTGACAATAATGAAGATGCCATGAAATATGCATCATACAGAAATTTAGTCGTCTCCAATTTCTACAAAGGAATGGAATCAGAAGATGCTCCGGATGCCCAACAAATTGACGTTGCTATTCAAATGATAGGGGAAAAAGAAAGTCCTGCAATTATGGACATCCTAGTCTCTAACTCTATGTTCTTTTTTAATGCAAATGCAAATGATCTTGCAGCTACCCGTGATGCACTCTTGGCTGTAACTACTGGAGAAAGTCTCAGAGAGAAAATCACAACGAAATACGAAAAGATTAAAAACTTAACAAAAGGAAACCCTTCTCCTACTTTCAATTATGAGAACTTTAAAGGAGGTGAAACTGCCTTGGTAGATATGAAAGGCAAATATGTGTATATAGACGTATGGGCTACTTGGTGCGGACCTTGTATTGGTGAAATTCCTTTTTTAAAAAAAATAGAACATGAATTTGCCGATAGCAATATCGAGTTTGTAAGTATTTCTATAGATGAGAGCAGAGACTACGAAGCATGGCGTACGATGGTTGG
>JBLHXM010000133.1:0-6119 GCA_047630395.1 Dokdonia sp. | reverse complement strand
ATTCCAATGCACTTTTACATTTTCCAACTAACTGCAAGGATTGTTTTAGGTAATATTTACTCTTCGCGATTTACTTATAATTATATTTGTTTCCACAAAACCAATAATAAAAACCATGAGCGATTTTATAGAAAAATTCAGCGAAGCATTAGAAATGGAGATGCATGACATTAAACCAACTGATGAATTTAGAAATTTGGAGGGTTGGGATTCGTTGAGCAGACTTTCATTAATAGCGATGCTTGATGAAGAATATAATATTCAAATAGAAGACGAAGACTTTGAAAAACTGAAAACTGTGGAAGATATTATGAAAACGGTTCAAAAGTAGGTTTATGTCTTTATTAAACTTTCATGGACTTGGAATAAAAGGGCTAGCCGCCGCTGTGCCTAAGAATACAATCATCAATGAAAATTATACTGACAACTTTCCGTTAGTAGATGTAAAAGAAATAGTAGAAAAAACTGGTATTAAAGAAAGGCGCTTTGCTCCAGATGGCATGACAGCATCTGATTTGTGCTTTGCAGCAGCAGAGAAGCTACTTGCAGAGCTTGATATCGACAAGAATGAAATTGATGCTTTAATTTTTATTTCACAAACACCCGATTACCGCATGCCAGCAACAGCAGTCAGCTTGCAGCACAGATTGGGTTTACCGCACAGTACTGCTGCATTTGATGTTAATCTGGGCTGTTCAGCGTTTGTGTATGGATTATCTATGGGTTTTTCGTTTCTTCAACAACAATCCTTTAAAAAGGTATTGGTTCTAGATGGAGAAACTCGCTCGCGGGTATATCATCCCAAAGATCGACAGGTAGCTTTTTTATTTGGTGATGGAGGTGTTGCGGCTTTACTAGAAAAAGATGAAAAATATGGGGATTCCTACTTTTCATTAAACTCCGATGGATCACGTAAAGACCTCATTAAAATTGATGCTGGCGGATATAGATTACCCAGTTCCGCAGAAACAGTCAAAGAAAAAGTAATAGATCATAATGGCAACATACGTACAGCTGAGCATGGGTACATGAATGGGCCTGATGTATTTAACTTTGTGCTGAGAGAAATCCCAAGAGACATCAAGCTTCTTATGGCACATGCTGGGAAAGACTTACAAGATTTGGATCACTACGTTTTTCATCAGGCGAATCAATATATGAACAGTTACTTGGCCAAAAAACTCAAAATTGATGCTTCTAAAGCCCCTACGTGTCTGGAATCATTTGGGAATACGAGTTCTGTATCTATTCCCTTAACAATTGTATCAAGGCTTCAAAAAGAGCTTGTAAATAGAAAAGACATACTTCTGTGCGGGTTTGGGGTAGGTATGTCGTGGGCCTCTGCAAATCTTATTATTGATAACTGTCATATACCAGATCTTCTGGAAATTTAAAATGATTACTAACTTTTCATTAGAAAATAAAGTCATTTTTATTTCAGGTGCCTCCTCTGGAATTGGCAGAGCCTGTGCTATTACCTGTGCAGCACTTGGCGCCAAAGTGATTCTCAATGGAAGGGATACCTCTCGGTTAAAAGCAACAAAATCAGAAATGGCTCATAGCGACCGGCACATTTTAGCTCCATTTGAATTAACGAACACGAAAGAATTTAAAAAGTTGATTCACGAAATTCATGCTAAAAGTGGTCAAATAAATGGCTATATAGGTTCTGCAGGCATCTCTACCACTTTACCTTTAAGGAATATCAGCGCTGATCATCTTGATCTCTTTTTCCAAAATAACGTCAGAAGTCACCTTCTTCTAACCAAAGAGATCACTCGGAAAGGGGTCTTCTCAGACCAAGGAGGAAGTATCATTTATTTAACTTCAGTAATGTCAAGCGTAGGGGAAAAAGCAAAATCATCATACAGTATGTCAAAAGGAGCTTTAATGGCTGCAGCCAAATCATTAGCCATAGAATTGGCACCTAGAAAAATCAGAGTAAATACAGTAGCTCCAGGGGTAGTAGAAACACCCATGACCAATGAGGCTGTTTATGCGCAAAATGCGCTTTCTCAACAAAAAATTCTCGACATGCATCCCTTAGGTTTGGGGAAACCTCAAGATATAGCGAATCTCACGGCTTTTCTACAGTCAGATGCATCTAGGTGGATTACAGGAACAGACATCAAGATAGATGGTGGCTATACCGCTCATTAATTATGCTCAAAACAATTAAAATCCTGAAGCGTGTGTGATCCATGTGTACAGATTTTTTGAAATGAGATTGCCTATCTCTCTGAAAATATCGCGAAGGAATCTAACAAAATCATCCTTTTTATTAAGAGTAAATTAACTTATTTAAAACATTGAAAGCAGAAGAAGTTATTATTATAGGCGCAGGAGGGCATTCCGCGGAGTTGGATGATTATATTAATCTGTACAATAATCATTCTGAAGCAAAAATAAAGATTTTAGGTTACCTTGATGACGATCTGGCATCTCATGGTAAATATAGTTTTCAAGCCCCCCTCTTAGGTCAAATTTCTGACCATGAAATAAGACAAGACTGTAAATATATGATCGGAATAGCCAACCTTAAATATCGAAGGTTTTTTGTTGAAAAATTCCTCGAATCTGGCGGAAAATTTCTATCCTTCGTGCATCCAACTTCACTTATTTCTCCTTCATGTCAATTAGACGAAGGAGTGGTTATCGGCCCCAATGCTAATGTTGGTCCTAATGCCCATATTGGGGCTTACACTTTGATAAACTCTAGATGTAGTATCGGACATGACTGTAGCTTAGGTAAATACAATTTTATAAGCCCGAATGTTTGCTTCTCCGGCTTTACTTCAATCGGGGATAGTAACCTTTTTGGGATAAATGCTGCGACAATACCGAACATACATATTGGCAATGACAACACAATTGCAGCTGGTATGGTAATACACAAAGATGTAACGAATAGCGAGACAGTCTTTTATCGCTATAAAGAAAGATTAACAATAGTTAAGAAATAACGTCTTTCAATATCTAGAAATGATATTTAATTCAATCGACTTTGCAATATTTCTGCCGGTTGTTTTCACTTGCTATTGGTTTTTGAAAAATAATATTACCGCACAAAACATCTTCATTGCTCTTTCGAGCTATTTTTTTTACGGCTGGTGGGATTGTCGGTTCCTTTTTCTAATCGTCGTTGGTTATGTGGTTGGCATTGTACTTAAGAGTAAAACACTGAAACAAAAGAGAAATATTTTCCTTTATATAAGTATGTCCGTCAACTTAGGTTTATTAGGTTTTTCTCAATATCACAATTTCTTTATTCTTAGTTTTGTCTCTGCATTTAGTTTCTTCAGTTCCACTATTGAGTTAAACTCTTTAAACATCTTTATTCCAGTTGGTATTAGTTTTTACACATTTCAAACGTTGAGTTATTCAATTGACTTATTTAAAGGAAAAATACAACCAACTACTGGTTTTATTGTATCAGCTCCAGTCGTGAGTTTATTTTCTCAATGGGTTGCTGAACGAATTGAGCGAGCGAGCCACTTATTATCACACTTTTTCAAAAAACGTCAGTTCAATGATAGCAATGCACTATTTGCCCTTCATTCCAAATTTGATAAAGTTATTGTAAAACATATGAACGAATTGTGTCAACCTGTTATTCAGTTAATCTTATGTAATGAAAGTTGGAGTTTTACTGATTATTCGTTTTGGAATTTTTTCGGTCGTGAGCAAGTCGCTATTCAAAATAATCAACGGTTTTTTATCAATCAAAAATATTGAAAGCACTTATTACGTATTTAACCAGCCCGTTTAGTATCGGTATTGGACTGATGCTATTTCTTTCTTACCAGATATACTCGCAAAAGTCTGTACCTAATATAACATTGATTATTGTTCTGACTTACATACTGGTTGTTAGCACCGTTTGGGTTCCAAACTTTTTAATTAGCAGCCTTGAGTCTCAATTCCCTAGCTTCACATACAAATCAATACTAAATAAACAAAGTAATAATGAACGGCTGATAATGGTACTTGGCGCAGGTTATAATTACGATGAATCACTCGCACATACACAGCAGCTCAACACGACAGCTTTGGCTCGATTGGTTGAGGGATACCGCATTTACAAAACGCTCCCTAATGCTAAAATAATCTTATCCTCCGGTACGATATATCAACCGAAATCCCAAGCTCAAGTAGCCTCCTTCGCTGCTCTTGAATTAGGCATTTTAGCGAAAGACACATTGTTACTAACCAAAGGTTTAAACACGGAAACAGAAGCTATTTCCTATCTGGAAAGATTTGGGAAACGTGAAGTTATCATAGTGACTTCTGCATTACACATGAAAAGAGCTATGATAATATTCAGCGCATATGGAATTCATGCGATCCCTGCACCCACCGCCTATACTGTAAAAAAAAGTCATGGAGTCAACTTAGTATCCTATTTACCCTCACTAAATAATATTCTAAAACTAAAGAGTGTTCAACATGAATTACTGGGCATTTTATGGTTTAAACTAAAACAGCTATTTCAACATGAACGATAAAATATGGCTCTCGTCCCCGCACATGGGGGGTAATGAAATAAAATATGTAACT
Source organism: Dokdonia sp. (assembly GCA_047630395.1). Lineage (GTDB taxonomy): Bacteria > Bacteroidota > Bacteroidia > Flavobacteriales > Flavobacteriaceae > Dokdonia. The sequence continues at coordinate 1,562 of JBLHXM010000133.1, read as the reverse complement.
GATGCTTTCGATACAAATTGGATCGCACCCCTTGGCCCAAACGTTGATAACTTTGAATTGGAATTAGGTAAATTTAACAATGTCAATCATGTAGCAGCCTTGAGTTCAGGTACCGCAGCAATACATTTGGCACTTATACTTTCTAATGTCAAAAGAGATGATGAAGTATTGTGTCAGAGTATGACCTTTTCGGCATCTGCGAATCCTATTATTTATCAAGGTGCCTCTCCTATTTTCATTGATAGCGAAAGAGAAACATGGAATATGGATCCTAACCTGCTCAGGGAGGCTATTATTTCGAAGATTCGAATTAATAAAAAGCCTAAAGCGATGATAGTTGTCCATTTATATGGCATGCCCTCTCAAATGGATGATATTATGTCTATTTCTAAAGAATTCGAAATCCCTGTAATAGAAGATGCAGCTGAAGCCATAGGCTCCAAGTTTCATGGCCAATATTGTGGCACATTCGGTGATTTAGGTATATACTCTTTTAATGGAAATAAAATAATTACAACATCAGGTGGTGGAGCGCTTGTGTCTACAAATAAAGAAAAGATAGATAAAGCGCGTTTTCTTGCCACTCAGGCAAGAGATAGTGCCCCACATTATGAACACTCTGAAATTGGATATAATTACAAAATGAGCAATATAAGCGCGGGAATAGGTAGAGGACAATTAGAAGTTTTGAAGGACCGTATTCAACAAAGACGCGCGAACTATGACTTCTATGAAAAACATCTTGGTGATATCGAAGGCTTATCATTCCATAAGGAGCCAGATGAGTATTTCTCAAATAGATGGCTAACCACTTTACTAATAGATCCAAAAATTACAGGTGGTATAGGAAGGGAAGATATTCGACTATCTCTATTAAAAGAAAATATTGAAGCAAGGCCTTTATGGAAACCCATGCATTTACAACCAATTTTCCGGAATAGCCAACAATTTCTTAATGGAGTCTCTGATGAATTATTTCGAGATGGTTTATGTTTGCCATCGGGTTCGAATTTGACACTCGCAGAAAAAAATAAAGTTGTTCAATCAATCAAGAGTGTCTTGAAATCATAAACAATAGATTTAACTCGGTATAAAAATAAAGAAAAGTGAAAAAAGCATTAATTACAGGCATTACTGGGCAAGATGGTGCCTATTTAACTGAACTTCTTCTTGAAAAAGGATATGAAGTTCATGGAATCAAAAGAAGAGCTTCCCTCTTCAACACAGACAGAATCGATCATCTTTACCAAGATCCACATATTGATAACACTCGTATGTTCTTACATTATGGTGATCTGACGGACTCTATGAATATCACCAGGTTGATTCAAGAAATTCAGCCCGATGAAATATATAACCTAGGTGCTATGTCTCATGTTCGCGTGAGCTTTGATACACCCGAATATGTTGCCAATGTTGACGGAATCGGCACTTTACGGATACTGGAAGCCGTTCGGTTATTGGGACTAACAGAAAGCACTAAAATTTATCAAGCGTCTACCTCCGAACTGTATGGTTTGGTACAAGAAATACCTCAATCAGAGAAAACACCCTTTTATCCA
>JBLHXM010000132.1:0-6265 GCA_047630395.1 Dokdonia sp. | reverse complement strand
AAGCGGTATCGTACTGATCTTCAGAGATGCTGATACCTTTAAGAAAACGGTAACCATAGAAAGAACGCTCACACCTAAGCTTTCTGAAAAAACACTGGGTGCGGCTATAAAAAACAAGAAGCTTAGCATGTATAAAGATGATGGCACATTTCTCTATTTCAAAGAAGGAACCTATAACAAAGTTACAGGTAAAGCTATCTATACAAAAAAGGAGCTGCCTTTCGTCCTTGAAAAAATGACCAATTTTCATAAGGCGCAATCTGGAGACCCCCTTTTCTTTTTGAATATTTTCTTTGGCCTTGGGCTGCTTTTCTTTGTAGTATCTGCTTTCTGGATGTTTATTCCTTCTAGTTCAATTTTTAGAAAAGGGATGCTATTTGTAGCCGGAGGGATTGCACTTGCACTTATTTTACTCTTCATCTAAAACATTACTGTATTTCCCTAAGGCAACCCAGCGCCCCCCTCTCCACTTAAAAGACTACACCTTACTTCAGGCAAATATATTTATCAATCATATACGCGCTAAGGGGCTTTAGCGCTTTCCCTGTTTCTGGATGTTTCGCTAGGTCTGTAAAAAACTCAAGCTCTTTATTTCTATTCTTTCCATACCAAAATTTTGCGCTTCCATCTGGATTAAAAAACACAGAGTCACAGCTTAAGCGCACCTTTACAAAATTTTTAACTCTATCCTTTTTCAAGAGTTTCAATTGGCCGTTTTGAAGCGTTTCTGCATCAAAAGGGACTTCGATGTAGTGGGTTTCGTCCCAAATCATCCATCGTTGTTTATTTGTCATAAAGTAAATCCCACTCCCTGCTACAATAAAAAAGATAATAGATAGCGGCCATTTATGCCTTGCCAAAAAGGTCATAGATTCTTTGTGGTTTTCTGCACTATCAGGCATATCTACACCATCTCCTTTAGACACGGCATACGCCTCATAAGTATCAAAACCCAAATAATTACACAAAGCACCAACTACCTGCGGTTGTTTTATCTCGACAATTTCCTGAGCATTCTTTGTCTTCGTATGGAGCATACGCAAACTCTTAGCCCCAAAAGGCACTTTACTGTGATCCGATATATATGCAGATATTCTCTCGGCAGCTCTGTTTGTAGATGCTTGAATACCGTGCTCTTTTAGTTCTTCTTTTTTCGCTTTCGCGAAAGCAGATACAATAATCTCTCTATGCATATTCCCTCATTTATTAAACCTACATCTGTTGCTGGAAAATCCTTGGAATTTCTTTTCCACATTCTTTCCAATCCATTTCCAACCGTTTAGATCACTTCTCTTTTTATTTGCCTCGGCTTTGATATCGGCTCTATCTGTAATAGAGCTTACAGCGGTATCACAGCAAATTTCAGAAATGCCCATTAGCAATCACTGCCATCTATTGAGAAGTAGTGTCTTGATTTTTAATGGCCCTTTTACTTCTCATTCTGAAGAAGGCGCCTCTTCATTTTTAGTGCGATTCAACATCGTCTCATCGGTTATTTACGATCGGGACAGGCCACGGCTATGTCCTTTTTTAATTGAAACAAAATGAACAAAATAAATCTTATAATGATTACGGTTTTCCTCATTTTAGGAATGGCCTCATGTACTCCGGAGAGAATTTCTGAAACGTTTAATCCGCAGGCCTGCTGTGGGGAAGAGTTACCGCTCCCTCCTCCACCTCCTCCTACGGATAGTATCCCAAATAATTAATGGATACGGATTAGAAAACCCTATTTTAGAGGGATGAATTGTAAAGCCCTTTTATCCCTCTTTTTTTTTGCCCTGCTCTTTTGCACGGCGACCTATGCCCAACAAGAAAATGACAGTACACACTACTTTTATGACAAGATTGTAAAACCTACCAATGATCAAGATCTGTTAGACGGATATCTCTTTTTTAATAATCAAAGAGACGAGGGCGTAAAGCAAAAAGATCCTAGTCAAACCCTATACGCATTAGAGATGATGTCTCAGGCTCAAATGGGACTTGGCATCTATTACAATGCAGAAAGCACCATTATAGAAGCGCTGAAACTATTAGATACACTTGAAGAAACAAGCATCCATGATCAATCTGAAAATCGAAAAATACTTTATAATTATCTCGGAATTATTTATCAGGAGTTCGGCAAAAACACCGAAGCCATTGATAGTTATACTGCCGCACTATCCCTAGCTCAAAATGCGAGAGATAGTTCCTACTTCTACAATAATCTGGGGCTTGTGTATAAGGAAGAAGGAAAGCTTAATACTTCCAAAGACTACTTTCAAAACGCTTATTCATTGATTGAAAAATCTACAGATTCTATGGCCATAGCGATAACCTTAGATAATTTGGGTGCTGCTGAAGCAAGTCTTGATGATCCAAATGGATTATTAAAAATGCAAATTGCGCTTAGCCTGCGTAAGAGTATCAAAGACGAAAGACGACTCTCGACGAGTTACAAGCACTTGTCTACTTTTTACAAGGATAAGGGCAACAAAAGATTGGCTGTTATTTATGCCGATTCTGCCTATATAGCAGCCGATAACTACTCTGTCGAATATTCGCAAGATGCACTGTTTCATAGGTTTTTATTAAAAGAAGATCTCATTTTGACTCGCTATCTCAAACGGAGTGACAGTACTAAAAAATCAAAAATGCGCAACGAAAACAAATTCGCTAGCGTCAAGTATAATATTGAAAAAGAAAAAGAAAAGAAAGAACGGGCCTTACTTCAAGGCGCCGAGGATAAGGCAAAAAAAAGGACCTATCAATTCATCGTGATTTTGGTTATTCTTTTGTCCATATTTCTATTTTACATCCTGTCTAAACGCTCCCGTAAAAAACGGGCAGCCCAAGTCTATCTTACAGAAACCAGGATTTCTAAAAAAGTACATGATGAAGTGTCCAATGATGTGTATCGCGTGATGACCCAGATCCAAAGCAAGCAAGGGTTTTATCCAGAAATCTTAGATAACCTAGATGACATTTACAAACGTACCCGGGACATCTCCAGAGAAAATGGACTTATCGATGTAGACACCGATTTTAATGCGCTGCTCCAAGACTTATTCCTTAGCTATCAAAGTGATACGCTTAACCTAATCACTAAAAATAGCGAAGCCATACAATGGCATGCCATTTCCAAACCCAAGAAGCTCACCATCTATAGAGTATTACAAGAGTTAATTACAAATACAGGCAAGCATGGAAAGGCCTCTCTCATATTTATTGAATTTTATCAAAAGAGAAAAAATATCCATATTGCCTACACAGATAATGGTGTTGGCGGAGCTATCTCTGACAAAAATGGGCTGCAAAATGTGGAAAACCGTATTTCTGCACACAAAGGAACGATTACTTTTGACTCCAAACTTAATTCGGGCTTTAAGGCCCAAATACACATTTGAATGTTTAAAAAAGTTCTTATCGCCGATGATCTAGATAGCATCAACCAAGGGGTGCTCACTGTTTTAAAAGAGATGGGCATTTCTGATCGCACGGAAGTGCAGTATTGTGATCAAGCCTATCTCAAAATCAAAGCAGCGCTGCTGCAAGAAACACCCTTTGACCTCCTCATCACCGATTTATCCTTCAAAGCAGATCACAGGAAACAAAAGGTACGTTCTGGTGATGATCTGCTGCAGGTGTTAAAGGACGAGCATATCCCTTTAAAAACGATTGTGTATTCTGTTGAAGATCGATTTCAACGGGTAAGACGACTGTATAACGACCTTGATATCGCTGCCTATGTTTCCAAAGGAAGAAACGGAACGCGCGAACTTAAAAAAGCGATCCAAGAAGTATATGACGGGAATCGGTTTATCTCCCCACTCTTAGAGCCTGCGCTTTCGAAACAACGCAATCTAGATATAGATGAGTATGATATCCAACTGATGCGCCTGCTATCGTTTGGATACTCCCAAGACGAAATACGTAAAGAGCTCCAAGAGACCAATATCACGCCGAATAGCTTAAGTGCTATTGAAAAGCGACTCAATGGCCTCAAAAATAAATTTGGCGCTAGTAACAGAGTACATCTTATTTCGCTGGTGAAGGATTTGGGGTTGATTTGAGGAGGTACTGTAAGTAGATCAGATAGTTTTTCATTTCGCTTTCGCGAAATTGCTATTCATCAAATTCTTTCTATTCAAAATATGTGCTTATTTATAGAACGCCAAAGTTAATCTTCCGGAAAACCTCATCTTTCTATAATATTCTATACATAAGTGTGAAAATCAGTAATTCTTAGTCTTTAAAAAATAATCTTCAAGAAAATATGAGGTTAAATGCCCTTACAATCCCCTGTTTTATTTTTGAATCCAAATTCAATATCTTCGAACCAAACAAAAAACAAAAAAGTAGCTTTTGAGAAAATCACTCAAGCTCGAACCCATCACCCAATGGCAAAAACTTCCAAAAACCCTTCTTGGTTAACGGCAATCCAAGAGCTGATCGAATTGTTCTTAAAAAATTTCAATAAGCGGCCGCGGACCTGGCATCAGCATGTGGTGCCTTATGAAGACGATTGGGCAGTGCGTCGTGAAGGGAATAAGCGTGTAACTTCCAAACATAGAAAACAGTCTACTGCCATTAAAAAAGCCAAAACCATCGCCAAAAGATATAAGGCAGATGTGATTATACACAGAGCAGATGGGACGATCAGAGATCGGATTAATTTTGATTAAGAGATAAATTCGATGGCAATTCAAAGTAGAAATGCATCTTAAAAAAGCGATCCAAGAAGTATATGACGGGAATCGGTTTATCTCCCCACTCTTAGAGCCTGCGCTTTCGAAACAACGCAATCTAGATATCGATGAGTATGATATCCAACTGATGCGCCTGCTATCGTTTGGATACTCCCAAGACGAAATACGCAAAGAACTCCAAGAAACCAATATCACGCCGAATAGCTTAAGTGCTATTGAAAAGCGACTCAATGGCCTCAAAAATAAATTTGGCGCGAGTAACAGAGTACCTTATCTCGCTGGTGAAGGGTTTGGGGTTGATATAAGCTGCAAATAAACACTCCCCTACTTAAACCATTTCTTAAAAAATGCATGGGCATTCGCACTAAATATGCGATCTACAATTTCATCGGCATCCAAATTATTAAAGCTATGGGTATATGGCTTCGTCGCTACATAATTATGAACATGGCGCTCCAAGAAATCGGCGAGGAAGGGTAATTGCTCCGCGGTCCAAAAACTATTTAAAGGGTCTATGATTCCGTCAAAGTCGGTGCCGAGTGAAATCATATCCCAGGCAAACAGATCATGACGATCCAACAATTCGGAAATATGCTTGACCTGATTCCAGAGTAACTCAGAGCGGTAGTGCATAATTTTATGACGCTGCACCGAGTGTTTTGTTTGTTTCAGGGTGTGCTCACTGGCAATTCTGCGCTCGTCGAGTTGCAAGCCAAAAATACCGCCGCTTCGAGCGATACGCATCAACTCTTCATCGTAGAAATTAATATCTGCCGACTGCAGCTTAGTGGCTGTTTCGGGACTCGCCATCGAAGGGTTTTTTCTAGAAATCAAACCATTGGCTGCACCATGACTAACGACAATGGGTATATTTTCGTCACCAAAGGCCTTTGCATCTAGCAACTCATAATACTCTAGTCGTGATTGCACGCTCATATGCTTCACATCCACAAAAATGCGTTGACCATTGGTGTTCTCAAGGAGTCTATGAAGGACTTTTTTACCTAGGCTTGTAAACCCGGTATTGATCCCTTCCGATTGATCCACCATACCCCGAATAATCGGTGCTAGACTTTCTGCGTGGCCGCACAAATTATTAAAGAAATGATGTGATATGGTGACAAACAACGGCGATAGGTTTATGATTAAAACTCTTCCCAAAAGATTTCAGTGCAGGATGGCAATGTAAGTCGACGTAATTATTTTTTGAAGACATATCGAAGTGATTTGATTCCTATAAAGCTAGTGTACCCTTTCCTGAAAAACACAAAATAAAGGAAATAAAACACTCCCAACACACTCGCAAATAATTAATAGTCAGAAAATTAAAATTAAATGTATCAAAATATACCCAGTAGGTTACCTAGTATTTTGAAGGGTGAAATGGAGGATTCCGCTTTTCGCGAAAGCAAAAAAAAAACACCCATCCAAAGGACGGGTGTTTTATATACTATATGGATGTAAATGCCTACTTCACGATGAGTTTTTGAACTACTGACTGCTCCGTGCTGCGCACGCGTACGAAATAGACACCGCTAGAAAGATTATTTACATTCAATACTTTAGTTCGG
>JBLHXM010000131.1:0-6296 GCA_047630395.1 Dokdonia sp. | reverse complement strand
ATAACAGCGAGCAATAGTCCTACCAGTCCGCGTGGTAGATTATTGAGAATAAAATGGATAAATACATAATCTTTGTCGTTTACTTCAATGTCTGGATTGACTTCTTCAATTAAAGCTTTGGCCTCTTTACGTAGGGCTAAGTTCTGGCCTTGATAATGCTCCATCCAGGAGTAGGTGGTACCGTCTTCTGTAAAGACATCCAAACTAGGATCTTTAGCATAGTTAAAAGCTGCCGCCTTTTGATATCCCTCTACCATGGCGAGTCGTCGTTCGATATTTTCATAATCACTTGCATATTCAGAACTGCGAACGGCCTGCTCAGCTTCTGGATTAAAATGCAATGGAGCACTATTAAATTGATAGAAAACAAACACCATCACACCTACAAGAAGGATGAAAAATTGCATGGGTATTTTGAGCATCCCGTTGAATATCATTCCCAACTGCATTTCGCGTACATTCTTACCCGATAAATAGCGTTGCACTTGGCTTTGATCCGTTCCGAAGTACGACAGCATTAAAAAAGTACCTCCTATGAGTCCAGTCCAAACCGTATATTTATTGTTGAGGTCGAATGAGAAGTCAAGCAGATCCATACGGTTACCACCACCCGCTACTTCTAAAGCTTTTGTAAACGTAATGTCTTCTGGCAACTGCTTCAAAATGTAATAGAAAGCAATAAACATCCCTAAAAATATGACGCCCATTTGTTGCTTCTGAGTCACGCTTACCGCCCTGGTTCCTCCAGAAACGGTATAGATGATTACAATAATACCAATGGTTATATTTAAATAAGTGAGGTTCCATCCCAAAACAGCCGATAGAATAATCGCAGGAGCATAAATCGTAATACCCGCTGCTAGACTTCGCTGAATTAAGAAAATAATAGCAGCTAGAGAACGTGTCTTTAGATCAAAACGTGTTTCTAAATATTCGTAAGCTGTGTATACTTTAAGTCGGTGATAGATAGGAATAAAGACCAGGCAAATGATCACCATGGCAATAGGGAGTCCAAAGTAAAACTGAACAAAACCCATCCCGCTATAAAACCCTTGCCCCGTGGTGGATAGAAAGGTAATAGCACTTGCCTGTGTTGCCATTACAGAGAGTCCTACAGTCCACCATTTTGAAGAGTTGCCTCCTCTAATATAATCTTCTACATTTTTACTTCCCTGTGTTTTATAGACCCCATAAACTACAATAAAAATCAATGTAAACGCGAGTACAATCCAATCTATAGTTTCCATACTAAGCGTATTTTTTCATCAAAAAGAAGAAAACTAGAATGTATACGATATTAACAATGAGTACCATAGTATAGCTTTTTTTCCAAACAAATTTATGTGGTTGTTCCATCGATTACTGTTTGATTTTTGAACGATCTTCCTTTCCAATAGAAAGCATATTGGCAAAGAGGCGATAGGCCCCGGAAACACCAGCTGGCAATTCTCTAAAGAAACTTAATCCTGTATAAATATAATGTCCTTCTCCATAAGGAGCAACAAGTAAACTACCTTCCTTGGCTTCTTCTCCCGCATCATTCATTGAAAGAATAGGAGTGTAGTTTGATGCCCATTCGTTCGGGAAATACAATCCCCTTTCCTGCGTCCATCCTTCAAAATCTTTATCAGTAATTGTATTAGGGAAATTCATAATGGGATGATCTTTTGCCAAGATCCGTACTTCGCTAAATTCGTCTGTCACTCGATCCCGAGAAAGTTTCATATCATAAGGAGCGCCTATCTTCGTATTTCCCCAACGTCCACTTGTGTTGTATTGCGCAATGAGTGTTCCTCCATTTTTTACGTAGGCTAATAATAAAGGCTGTTTGTTTTGCATCTCCTCAACGACATTATACGCTCTGATTCCAACAACGACAGCATCAAATTGACTCAACTGTTCTGCTGTGATCTCATTTGGATCTAGGATCGCAACCTGATAACCAATTTGCTCTAGATTGTCTGGAACCGCATCTCCTGCTCCTTGGATGTATCCAATATAATCACCCTTACGTTCAATGTCAAGACGAACAACTTTTGCTTTTGCAGGCAAGAACAATGACTGTAACGGAATATGATCATAATCAATAGCGACCAGTTCTTTGTTATAATTTTTTCCACCCACAGTCACTACTGGTTTTAGAGAGCCTTCGCTGTCTTTATTTGGGGGTGTTACCGTAAATTCAACGATCGCCTTAGCTCCTTTTTCGGTAATGTTGATCGCTTGAGAAGAAGGGGACACTGTCCAGCCATTAGGGACTTCTAATAGTACACTGCCTTCAAGATTTGCTTGATGTGCAGTAACGGTTACTGGAACTTTCTTTCCTGCTGCTTTCGCGAAAATAAGTACTTTACTATCTAGCTTCACCGAAGCGGGCGGAACCACTTCAAACGGAGCATAGACTTCTCCTTTAACCCGATCATTGTATTTGTATACAATGGGTTTTGATACGGAAACAGGAACTCCTGCAATTGTCAGATCAAATTGAACGGTATTTTTCTTTGGTGTTTCTGGTTGACCTATTAATTGGCGGTCATCTACACGATACATGCCCAAGCTGCCTTCATCTTGTAACCAATATGCATCGGTTGATGGGAAACTTGTATCCACTGTAATTTCCTTTTTAGTATTAAAACGTGTGTTGCGTTCAAGAACTTGACTTCCTGTGATTTCTGTTGTATTGGAAGTTATACTTACACGATCCAAACGGATGTTGTTGGCGCTTCTATTGATCGCTTCTATGTCAATGGTGATCGTTTCTCCTGCTGTTACTTGGCCTGTTGACGCCTTCGCTTCAAGATAGAGACCAGAGCAAGAGAGAATAAGTTGCCGTACCTCTTGACTCTTAATAGCTTTCCAATGTGGATCAGAAATGGTCTGAATGGCTTGATAGATTACTGTCAATGCAGGAACACTTTTTTCTGGATACTGGAAATCGTAGGCTTTTATAACATTGGCGACTTGCTTCCCGATAGATTCGCCTCCTTGAACGCGATTCCAAGAAGTATCAATTCCTTCAAAGATGTCTCCATTGGAAGGCATAGAGCCGCGAAGTAATTCAAAATAGGTTTCGCTAGACCCGCGACTACCGGTATTTCCAAAACCTTGCGATTTATGCTGACTTCTACTCAGAGCTGATATTTCGGTGTTGGATAGACCTAAACCTGGGTAAAACGTACCTAAGTCCACTTTTACTAGTTTAGACTTGTCCGCTTTCGCGAAAGCTTCCTGACTTCCATAAAACCACCAAGACGTATTGAAAAACTGACGTTGTGGTGTCCAGGCTTGTGTGTATTGAAATTGGTCCGTGTACTTCTTGGAATCTCCAGCGAGATCAAATGCCTCTACACTGAGCATTGCACTTGACGTATGGTGTCCATGAGTGCTACCCGGTGAGCGATGATCAAATCTGTTAATAATTACATCAGGTTTAAACGTTCTGATTGCCCAAACAACATCTCCAAGTACTGCGTCTTTATTCCAAATTTCTAAGGTCTCATCAGGATGTTTTGAATATCCAAAATCATTAGCTCTTGTAAAGCGCTGTTCTCCTCCATCTGTAGCGCGTGCAGCCAATAACTCCTGAGTACGAATCACTCCTAGGAGTTCTCTGAGTTCAGGGCCGACTATATTTTGTCCTCCATCTCCACGAGTAAGAGATAGATAGGCCGTGCGGGCTTTGACTGTATTTGCAAAATAGGAGATCGCTGTGGTGTTTTCATCATCAGGATGCGCAGCGACGTAGAGTACGGATCCTAGAAAATTCAATTTCTGAAGATCTTCAAATATTTCTGAGGCTGTTGGTTTTTCGGGTTGTAAAGTGATTCCTTGAGCAGTTGTTTTCGCGCCAAGCGAACAAAGAAAAAGGAGTAGAATAAGATATGAAGTACGCATGTTTTTTGGTCAATTGAGTATTCTCAAATATAGCTAAAATCAATGCCAGCCAGAATCCTTTAGGGATTCTTTAACGTTTAAAGAGTAGGCTCAGAAGCGCTTTCGGAAAAGGTGTTATCAACAGGGATACCGGCATTTTTCTCCACAATTTGTGTGTGAACGCCATCTTTTACAACTGTTGCTCCTTTTTGTATGAGTAAGCTATCGGGGTAGGTGTGTATCCATCTCCCCATCATCGGCCAGCAAATTTATATGGAATGTTTTTATGTCCTCAATGGTAGCGATGATAGGAAATTATTTATCATGTATTTTAATGTGATCTCCTATTTTATAAGGAAATGTGAAAAAGATAATGACGCCAGATGTTAAATTGCTCAGGGCAGACCATTGGGCGAAAAATCCAATTTCAACCACTGCAAAAACAGAGGAGGTAACCCATCCAATGTCACGGGCTTGGATGCTCCAGATAAACACTCCCGTGAGTATACCGATCATAATCAGTGTAAAATCCACATATTTCATTATCAAGTTCGCGCGTTTTGCCACTTTGCTCTTTCGTTCTGAAAAGCGTTAGACCAAGTAATAGACAATGATACTAATGACAATGAGAATGCTGAGTGCTATAACACTTTGTAAGATTTCGGAATTATATTTTTCCATAAATAAGGCAGCGATTTTTAAAGTCCCAGTTCTTTCCGAAGGTGATTATCTGAAGTGCTGTTTTTACTCCAATAGGGGCTTTTGATTGTTTTTATGGCTGTCGCCTTTGTGGTTAGGGTCTTAGCATTTGCCCCATATCCACTAATGAAGGTTTCTTCCCATGAAGTTATTTTATATGGGAATTTGGCCTCAAACTGAATGCGCAGACTTCTTTGTAGTGTAGGGTACTCTATGGTGTATGAATCTGTTGAAAGGGTTCCTTTTGCTTGATAGGCTTTGACGTCGATATGTTTCATCCGAACATAAGATAGGTCAGGAATCGCTTGAAATATGCCTGTTGGCAATTGCGAGGGATCGACACGTAATTGTGTCCAAAGTTCGTTTTCGAGTATATCTTTGGCTAAGCTGATTTTTTGATCTGCTTCTCCTTCAAAATAAGAATGCGATTCGATCTCATAGCGATCTCTATTGTTAAGTTGGGCGTACACGTGACCGCACCATTCTTGCATGCTTTGTGAAACTTTAATTGCATGCCTATTTTGAAATACAGGATAAAAAGTACTGGTCATTATGGAATACGGGTAGATCCCTGTATTGAATGTTTTGGTTGCATTTAATTTGAGAACAGGAATGTTGCTTTCTTTTGAGCGATCGGCTTTGACTTGCTCTTTAGGTAGGAAGTCTTCGGTAACAAAGATAAGTGCGGCCGTTCCTTCTCGCATTTCACCATAGCGCGCTTGTTCTAGACGGTAGGATGTGATTTCTGCAGTACCAGCGTACCAATAATCTTTAAAGTCCTGCGATATTTCACGTTTCTCTTGGGGTAGCGTATTTTTTTCTATAGAAGTTCCCGTGGAAGTATTGGTTGCTAGTTGTGTTTCATCCTTGCCTGATTGCTGGCAACTTAAAAAGAGGAGGAGCGTTGTTGCAAAGAATGATATCCGTAGATGAGCTTGTGCGTTATTCTTTAGAAAGGACATACTGCTAATTTTACTATAAAATTACGCAAATAGCACTTGCGATGACAGGAATGGGATCATTTATTAATTGGGTAGGCGTATAAAATCAAAAGCCATATCCCTGTACAATGTACCTAGATATGGCTTTTTTAAGAAATTGCTTAACCAGTAAACCCTTGGAGTTTTTAAGTAGGAATATTATTACCTACACTGTGCAAGATCCATGAAGTGTTGCGTGTCTCAAAAAACAGTCATCAACAACTTCGATAGTGTTTGCGAGTACTTAAGGTTGTTGGGTAATACATCTCACCAAAGTTCAATGTACTACCTAGCTTGTGCAGCGTTCCTTGTTAGCCTCTTGCAAACTTTCTTCTTTGAGTTTGTAACACTCAAGGAAAAATATAAAAGTTTAGTTCTGTGAGTAGGTGATACTATAATCAATTACCTACGTAAATATAAGGCACAGATTCATGGGATGAGTATTTTTGTATATATTTAATTATCAACAGGTTATGAACTTGACTTATTGACAATTGTGCATAAAAAAAGCTTCACCTATTTGGTGAAGCTTTTTACTGCTATAGTCAAGGAATTAGTTACGTAATTCTTTAATACGTGCTTTTTTACCTGTAAGCCCTCTAAAGTAGTAAATACGAGCTCTACGTACTTTACCACGCTTGTTCACTTCGATTTTTTGAATCGCAGGAAGGTTGATTGGGAAAACACGTTCAACACCAACAGTTCCCGACATTTTACGTATCGTAAACGTTTGTGTTCTTCCGG
>JBLHXM010000130.1:0-6338 GCA_047630395.1 Dokdonia sp. | reverse complement strand
CTAACTTGAGGTCACCAAAGTATATTTATTGCAAAACAAGACAATGGTATGCTGTGAGGCTATAAAAAAGAAGTAAAAGATCAGGTGCTGGTATCCGTTTTTTAAACAAAGGGAATTTTAGCAGTAATCTGGAGAGAGCTATGTCAGGTTCAGAACAAAAGCTTTTTATAGGAATCAACAGTTGACAACTAAATAGGATTGATCTAAGATTGGTATTGCTGTTTTGAAGCAATATGAATATCTTGCATATAATGAGTAACCCCTTACGTAACATCGCCATCATTCCTGCCCGTGGAGGTTCCAAACGTCTTCCAGGTAAGAATTTAAAGACCTTAGGCGATCTGCCTTTGATTGCCCATAGTATTAGGTATGCGCAACAATTTCCTGAGTATATTCATAAAATAGTGGTGACCACAGACGATCCTGAAATCGCCAAAATCGCACAAGAATATGGGGCTAGCGTTGTAAAGCGTCCAGCCGTATTGGCAGGGGATCATGAGCCTGTCTTATCGGCCTTGCAGCATGTACTCGAGGCGTATTCTGAGAATTACGATGCCGTGGTTTTATTACAACCTACGAATCCGTTACGACCAGAAGGCCTCTTGGAAGAAGGAATGCTACGTTTTCGCGAAAGCAAGGTGGATAGCCTTATGAGTGTGAGTCGTTTTGCTGAAAAATATGGAACCATAACTGGCAATAGCTTTGTGCCTGAAAATTATGCAATGGGACAGCGGAGTCAAGATTTAGAGCCGCGCTTTCGCGAAAATGGACTATTGTATATCATAAAATGTGACTCCATTAAAAAAGGACACATCCTCGCCAAAAATAACTTTGCCTTAAGCGTTGATCATCCATACGATCGCGTTGATATAGACGATGCAGCCGATTTTGCTTTTGCACAGGCGATGCTTAATATAGAGATCCCATGAAGCGTATTGTCATCCTTACGTCTGGGGAATTAAGACACTCCTTTTTTAGAAAGTACTTGGCATTACAGCCAGGCATTGAAGTGGTGCAGAGTTATTGCGAAACCACAGAAAAGAACTTGGTATCACGTATTGAAAATACATCAGAGAATCAGCTGAAATATGCCCATTTGGAAGCACGTTCTCAGTCGGAAAAAGACTTTTTTGAGCTGTTTGTTTCCCATGCCGATGACAGATCCAATCCAGTATCTATTCCCAAAGGAAGTATCAATGATGCCGATCGTGTTGCTGAAATAATCAAATTAAACCCAGACGTCATTATTTCCTACGGCTGTTCCATTATCAAGCCAGCACTTATAGAAGCTTTCGCAGGAAGATTTATTAATATTCATCTCGGTCTTTCTCCTTATTATCGAGGAAGTGGGACGAATTTTTGGCCTTTCGTAAACGGAGCTCCCGAATATTGCGGTGTCACTTTTATGCATATAGATGCTGGAATAGATACAGGCGCTATCCTTCATCAAATACGGCCAGAAATGTTTCCTAGCGATACCTTTCATGGTATTTGCAATCGTTTGCTTGTGCAAATGACGGAAGTGGCTGGAGGTCTTTTGAGTCATTTTGATGATTTGGAACCACTGCCGCAGCCATCACATTCAGTGTCGGATAAAGTGTATGCAAATGCCATGTTTACAGAGGAGAGCGTAGATAAAATGCATTCGTTTTTTCACGAAAGCGGAATAGAAAAATATATAGAAGAAAGAGCGAGTCGATATGTCAAAGCACCAATACTTGAAAATCCCGTGCTCTTATGAAAGCAATCATGTACCACTATGTGCGGCCCGATAGTCTAGCATTGCCCAATTTTAAAAGCCTGCGCATAGACGATTTTGAGAAACAGCTAGATTATTTTGAAAAGGAATTTGGCTTTGTATCCAAGGTAGATTTTTTAAGAGCTTTGGAAACGGGAATCCCACCAGAAGGCGTGGTACTCACTTTTGATGATGGCTTTAAAGATCATATACAATATGTCCTCCCAGCACTTGTAAAACGTAAACTTTGGGGTGTTTTTTATATCACTACAGGGGTCTATGAACAAGAACGTTTATTAGATGTTCACAATATTCATATGCTCTTGGGGCGTTATGATGCAAGCATTATTTTTGAAGCCTTGCAATCACTCATAACTTCAGAAATGCTAACAGATCAAACGGTGGAAGCATTTCAAGAAGCGACTTATCAATTACAGCAAAACGATGACTTTACGCTACTCGTCAAGCGATCGTTAAACTACTTTATAGATTATAAGTATCGACATCAAGTCATCGACGCTTTGATGCAGCAATTTTTTGCAGATACCCCAGATTTGTTTGCCCAGTTTTACCTTTCGAAAGAAGAGATAGGTATACTGGAAGCAGCGGGAATGATCGTAGGAAGTCATACGGTTTCACACCCAGTGATGAGCAAATTATCGCTAGAAAAACAAAGGGATGAAATTGAAAATTCCTTTGCATTTTTGGAAGGAGTCCAGCCTCGTTTGACACCAAAAACATTTTGCTACCCTTACGGTGGTTTTCATACCTTTACAACCCAAACAGAACAACTACTCACTGACCAAAATGTTGCGTTCTCATTTAATGTAGAATCTAGAGATGTCAATACGCTAGATCTTAAAAACCGCAAACAGGCATTACCACGCTATGACTGTAATGAGTTCCCATTTGGTAGTTGTCGAAACTAAGACACTATGAATCCATATATAGAAATTGGGGGCCGGAAGATAGGTCCTGATTATCCACCATTAGTGATCGCCGAAATTGGCATTAATCACGAAGGCAGCCTTCAGGTTGCCAAAGAAATGGTAGATGCTGCTCATCGAGCGGGTTGTGATGTGGTCAAACACCAAACTCATATTGTAGAAGATGAAATGAGTGGAGCAGCCAAAAAAGTCATCCCTGGGAATGCAGATGTTTCTATTTATGAAATTATGGAGCGCTGCGCCTTGAACGAAGAAGATGAAAAGGCTATGAAAGCCTATGTCGAATCTAAGGGTATGATTTTTATCTCGACGCCTTTTTCACGTGCTGCTGCCAATAGGCTAGAAGCTATGGAGGTGGAGGGATATAAAATCGGTTCAGGAGAATGTAATAATTATCCACTGCTTGAGCATATCGCTTCCTTTGGAAAACCAGTGATTCTAAGCACGGGAATGAATACCATCGAGAGTGTGCGTAAAGCGGTGGCCATCTTTGATAAACACCAAGTGCCATTGGCACTTTTGCATACCACAAATTTATACCCAACGCCAGTACATCTTGTACGTTTTGGGGCCATGACTCAATTACACAAGGCGTTCTCTGATAAGGTTTTTGGCCTTTCTGACCATACCTTAACTAATCACGCTTGCCTTGGCGCTGTTGCGCTAGGGGCTTCTATTTTAGAGCGTCACTTTACAGATCATATGCAGCGCACAGGTCCAGATATTGTATGTTCTATGGATGAACAAGCGTGTAAAGAATTAGTGGAGGGCTCTAATTTAATGTGGCAAATGCGCGGTGGTACTAAAGAGCCTGCTAAGGAAGAGCAGGTGACTATAGATTTTGCTTTTGCGACCGTGTGCACCATCCAAGACATTAAGGCAGGAGACCTTTTTACAAAAGAAAATATCTGGGTAAAACGTCCAGGAACTGGAGAAATACTCGCAGAACATTTCAATGCTGTGCTTGGGAAAGTTGCTAAAGTTGATCTAGATAACGATATTCAACTGGAAAAATCCCATATCGCCTAATATGAAGAAAATAGTATTTCTTAGTGGAACCCGAGCAGATTTTGGTAAGATCAAATCGCTCTTACGCATCCTTCAAAATGCGGATGATTTTGAGGCCTATATTTTTGCAACCGGGATGCACCTGCAGCAGAAGTACGGTTTTACAGTAATGGAAATCGAAAAAAGTGGGTTTGATCATATACATACCTTTGATAATCAAACAGAGCAAGGTACCATGGATATGAGTCTTGCCAAGACCATAGAAGGCTTTTCTACTTATGTACGTAAACTAAAACCGGATCTCATTGTTGTGCATGGAGATCGTATAGAAACACTGGCTGGAGCTACAGTAGGAGCACTCAATAATATTCGAGTAGCGCATATAGAAGGGGGCGAAATATCAGGAACTGTAGACGAATTGATTCGACATGCAGTTAGTAAATTGAGTCATATTCACTTTGTTTCAAATGCTGAAGCCGAACGCCGGCTCATACAAATGGGCGAGTTGGAGAATTCTATTTTTGAAATTGGATCTCCAGATGTAGATATAATGTTCTCTGAAGGTTTACCGAAATTATCAGAAGTGCAAAAGTATTACGAGATACCTTTTGATGACTATGCAGTTGCTATGTTTCATCCTGTTACCACTGAATATGAAGATATGGCACAATATGCAGCCGACTTTGTAAGTGCTATAGAAGCTGATGACACGAATTATGTGGTTATCTATCCAAATAATGACCTAGGCTCTGAAGCTGTTTTTAAGGCGTATGAACGTCTTAAAGAAAACAAACGTTTCCGAATTTTTCCTTCCATACGTTTTGAGTATTTTCTTACACTTTTGAAAAATGCCAAATTTATGATTGGTAATTCTAGTGCAGGGGTTCGAGAAGCTCCCTATTATCACGTGCCGACAGTCAATATTGGAAGCCGACAGAAAAACAGAGTTTCTCATGAAGAGATTGTGCATTGCAGCTATGATACTAATGACATCATTACCGCAATTAATACCGCAAAATCTTTAAAAATGAAACAAAGGGATGAACGTTTTGGTAAAGGCAACAGCGCTCAGCTCTTTTTGGAGATTTTAAGAGAAGCGAGTCTTTGGGAATTAAGTAATCAAAAGCAATTTCGTGACCAATTCTAAACATAAAAAAATAGTCATTTTGTTGCCAGATGGTATTAGCCTGCGCAATTTTGCATATACCCAGTTTTATGAACTCGGGAAGGCGCAAGGCCATGATATTATTTTTTGGAATGGGACTCCTTTTGATCTAGATGCTCTTGGGTTTCCCTCGGCCCCTCTTGGATTGAAAGAAGGTAATGAGTATCAAGCAAAACCGCATTGGCGCACCGATATCTTAAAAAATGCACGTAAGCATATAGAGTTAACTCTTTTTTCAAAGCGCTTCAAGGATACCGTTTATTTCGAATACCTGTTTCCATTGTCCTACAAAACATTGAAAGCGGCTGCCAAAAGTTATTTGGTTCGGTGGTATGCAAGGAGGTATGGTTCTGAAAGTGGTTTGTCACGCCTGCGCGAAAGAATGCTGCAACAGGAACGCCAAACACAGTATTACAAATCATGTAAAAACTGGCTTCAACAAGAGCAACCAGACATGGTTTTTTGTGCGAGTCAGCGCTCGGTCATTGCGATTGCTCCGCTTACAGCAGCACAAGACTTGAAAATACCAACAGCTAGCTTTATCTTTTCATGGGACAATGTCCCCAAGGCAACAACAGTCATAGAATCCGACTTTTACTTTGTGTGGAGCAGCTTGATGAAAGACGAAATGCTGAAATATCATACCTACGTCAAAGAAGCGCAAATTGTCATCACAGGAACTCCTCAATTTGAACCGCATTTTGAAACCAATCGATTGCAATCTAAAGAGGCCTTTTATGCGGCACATCATTTAGATGCTGATACGAGATATCTCTGCTATAGTGGCGATGATCATACAACCTCACCTAAAGACGAATTATACTTAAGGGATGTTGCTCGAGCTGCACGAGCGCTGAATAGCAAGGGGACTTCTTTGAAATTGATTTTTAGAAGATGTCCTGTAGATTTTTCAGGAAGGTATGATGCAGTACTTAAAGAATTTGATGATGTACTCATAGACATGCCTCCATTGTGGAAGAAAGTAGGTGGAGGTTGGAATACTATTTTACCTACGCCAGAAGATCTTGATCTTCAAACCAATTTGATTGCTCATACAGAGGGCGTGATCAACCTCGCTTCAAGTATGGTATTTGATTATGCTGCCCATGGGAAACCTTGTGCCTATATGAACTATAACTACCTCAATGCAGAAGAGACGGCAGAAGAAGGTGTTTATCTCTACGATTATGTACACTTCAGATCTATGCCATCGTCAAAATCGGTTATTTGGATGTCGCATCCTGATGCCTTGGAGGAAGGTCTTTTACAACTTTTGAATGATGGAGCAATAGCAATTAAGGAAGCCGAAGAGTGGTTTAAGGTGATTAATGAACATCCAGCTCAGAATGCCAGCACACGTATCTGGGAAGAGATAGATAAAATCATTGCAGCATGCATCTAGGTTTTTTAGCCCCCGAATACCCACATCCAGCTGTCATCCATAGCGCGGGTATAGGTACGAGTATAAAAAATATAGCGG
>JBLHXM010000129.1:0-6408 GCA_047630395.1 Dokdonia sp. | reverse complement strand
TTGGAAAGTTCATCAAGGAATTTGAGTTTAAAGCTTTCGCTGTAACGTCTTACATATCCATCATTTTTATACATATACATTTGGTTTAGTGTATACATATTTCAGGACGGGTCAGGGTGTCCATTAACCACTAAGGCTATAAATCCTTTATCCCTTTCAATATCAGATATTAATACTGAATTCCCTATTTCTATTGAATCTCCGGATCATATTTTGCTGCCCGCACCTATAAATGAATTAGAACCAATCTTAATGCAACCACAGTGTTTGTACAATAACAATTCGGATCTAATGTGAGAATTGTATCCGATAGTAATTTTATCCCTGCTATTTTGAAGATTTACAACACTAGCCTCAGCATAAAAAGCACTTCCTTCACCCATAACAACTTTAGATTGAAAATCTACAAAACATTTACGGTTCATTCGAAATTCCCATTGATCTGTAGAAATTGAGTCAAGGACCCAGTTCTCTCCAAGAATCATAGAAATCAAACGCACTAGTATTTTTCGAATCTTGATTTTTAAATTCAATATTAATTTATAAGTTTATTTTTTTTATTAAAGCTTTAAGGGCTTTAATAAGCCGCACATGACTTGCTCTTTTTTTTATAGTTTTTTTTCTTCAATAAAATAATCCAACAACTTTGAATAATGTCTTAAATGGATGACAAACTTCTCCTACCAATTGCTTTTCTTCTGCCTTTTGAAAAAAAGATAAGTACTTATTCTTATCCGTAATTCCATATTGGTTCGAATAATACCCTAACTCTTTAAATGCTATATCATCCGTTACAAAAATTTTTGGATGCTTTTGAAAGTACGTCCAAAGAGCCGTAGTTCCAGATTTGGCGGCGCCCACTACAAAGAAGGAAGGTTGTTTTTTTATGTATACTTATGTTTTTTAAGAGTAGCTTGGCTCATCGCTTCAAAAGTTTTAATCAATTTAGGATCTACTTCTTCTAGATACGAATTCTTTGATCCTTTGCGCACAAAGTTCTTTCCACTCTTAAATTTTCCAGATTTCATTGCCTTCCAATCTTCTTGCTTTTCCAAAAACTTCATATGCTCTAAAGACGACAAATCAGCCACCTTTTCTAAGGCTTCTGTTGAACGTTCAATATTTAAAAAAGCACATATTCGTTCTAATTCTTTGATTTTATTCTCAAGCAAATCTTCATACTTTACAAACAGGATATCTGCTTGGTATGGATTTGCTTCCCATTGATCAATATGCTCATGCCACAGTGCTCCAAATAACTTCACGTCACCTGCGTACAACGCATTCAGGTCTATAGGCTTCCCCATATTCTGTAACATATGGTAATATGACAGTAAGGCTTCACGCCCATCTCGAAGAATATAAATAACACGTTGATAAGATGGCTGTGGGAGTTCATGCGACTTGAAAAAACTCACAGCATCAAACCGATGGTAATGCGAACTCGCATACACATCTGAGGTTGCCATATTAATCAAGGTGCGATTCGTCTGCTCATTAAACCCAAAATACAAATGCGCCAAGATATGCTGCATGAGCGTATTACCAGATTTTGGAAAACCCACAATAAACACATCCTCTGCTCTGGTCTCAGAAATAGGCGTAATTCCACCATAAAAGGTAACACTTCTCGGTATGATATCCTTAGACGCCGGATCTTTAAGAATAAAAGATTTAATATATTTTTTAATTGACAACCACATATTATTGCTTGTTTACGTGCCATGTTAGCCCAGGAGCAGTAATTCCCGGCAGGACAGCATTCATTCGTGTTCCACTATCGGTTAACTTTTCTATGTCAAATTCCAGAATATTCTTTGGAGCAAATAACATCTTTACATTCGGAATTCCACAATTCATAAACACCTTATAATTTCCTTTATTGAAAAAGTTTTTAGGTAATAACAACTTCATTTCATAATCTCCCGGAGCCTTATCTGTAAGATCCGCGTCGTGTGAACTTGTCGTAAACACGGTAATATCATCACCGGTTATAATCCTCACATTGACACGCATATCACGACACGTCTCCGTCAAGGTATATTTAATTTTCAATGTAACTACTTCATCAGATAAAAATACAGCAGTTACATCTTGTTTTCGGTCGAGCATCTTGACGCTATGCAATTGGAAGGGTGTCTCAGAAGCAAGCACATTCGTAAATGTCCCCGTATTGGAGGTATTCTCGTATTCTGTCTTTAAGTAAAAATCTACAACAGACTCAATGTCGCCATCCATCACTACTTTTCCGTGTTCCAATATAATTCCACGGCTACAAAGCTTACGTATACTCGCCATATTATGACTTACAAAAAGCACCGTTTTCCCTCCTCCTTCTGAGATGTTTTTCATCTTTCCAATGGCTTTCTTTTGAAACTCGGCATCACCAACAGCTAAGACCTCGTCCACCACCATAATTTCAGGTTCTAAGAAAGCAGCCACTGCAAAACCGAGGCGCACGCGCATCCCGCTAGAATAGCGTTTTACAGGGGTGTCGATATACATCTGGCAACCAGAAAACTCAACAATGTCATCAATTTTACTAAAAATTTCTGTTTTGGTCATGCCCAGTATGGCACCGTTTAAGAAGATATTTTCTCGTCCAGTTAACTCCGGATGCATCCCTGTACCAACTTCCAATAAAGAAGCAATCTTCCCTCGTGTTTGTATTTTTCCAGTAGTTGGACTCGTGACTCTTGATAATATTTTTAGCAAGGTAGATTTGCCAGCTCCATTCTTTCCAATGATACCCAATACTTCGCCGCGCTTGACCTCAAAATTAATATCTTGAAGCGCCCAGACGTATTCTGATGATGCTGCAGCACTACGATCATTGACGGCCCCAATTTTCAAATAGGGATCTTCTTTACCACGTATGGTATGCCACCATCGATTCAAATCATGACTTATGGTCCCTGTACCCACCGTTCCTAGTCGATACTGTTTTGAGATATTATCTACTTTTAAAATGGTATCACTCATAACTTCGGAAAAGGAAAAGCATCTATTAAATCTTGTTGGCATTTTGCCAAAAGTATAGGGTCTGCGGTGTGTACATGGGTATTGAAAAATTCAGAAAAGACAGCTGTCGTACTTCCCTCTTCAATATAAGGCCCTATATAGGTCGCTACACCCACGGATTCAAAATAATCATCAAACTTGACATTATCGCCACTTAATTTATCTGAAAACTGAACCCAAACAGCTGGAATGCCATACGCCTGGGCAACAATGACACCATGCAATGACGAACTTACAATACGCTCACAGGACAAAATCTGTCGAGTGACGGCCTCATGATCGTTATTAATCAAATTAATAATGATTATATCCTCTTCATTCCCAAATTGGGCTTCTGCCTGTGTATAATCTACATAATGAGGAATCACTCCATAAACATACTTTTTAGCCACATCTGGATTAAAAATGGTAGGCAGCAATAAAGCCGGATCGCCATATATTTCTGGACAGTCATAACCCAGTTCAAGGATACGCTTTCGCGAAAGCGGTCCCCGCACAGCTCTAAAGTTGGCTGTACTAAACCTATCCTCTTTCGAAATAATCCCAGAACCCCAAACGACAGCTCTGGGTTGGGTGTGACTCATAATACTCCCAATAGCCATTAGATACTTTTTTCGTTGCCAAAATTTTTTTCGATTGGGCGCGTCGTAGAAGATCGCCTCCCTACCAGAAAGTTTTTCGACAATATAAGGCGATAGTAGATCTCCATAGTTTTCGGCAGGCTTGCGTTCATAGCGAACACTCGACCAAAAGAAAAGCGATATGAAATCTGAGTTAGCCATTAGATAGTATCGATAAAAGAACGTTCGGTTTTATTAAAAACAATTAAGCCAAATAAAGCAACTACTATTGAGGAAGTAAAGGCTATAAACACTCCTTGAAAGGAGAACATTCCCTCTCCTAACATAATATAACGAAAGGCTTCAATTACATGGGATAGTGGGTTATATATTACCACCCAAGCATATTCTGGCATTCGTTCCTGCACTACACTAACCGGATACATCACCGCCGAGATGTACATTAATAATTGTAATCCAAAGGCGATTAATATAGATATGTCTCTGTACTTGGTTGTCATCGAAGAAAATATCATTCCTAAGCCCAAGCCATACAAGCCAACTGTAACCACTAAAATTGGAAATATAAGCACCTCATCCTGAATGGTAAAGGTCCAACCTGTGGCTTTATAATAAATGTAAAATGCAACAAAAACTCCCATTTGAATGACAAATTTCATCAACTTGGAAATTACAGAAGATAGGGGCATAATAACCCTAGGAAAGTATACTTTACTAAATAGACCTTCATTTAAACGGAAGGTATTTGAAGTACCCGTCAGACACTCTCTAAAATAATTCCAAATCGTAATCCCTGCTAGGTTAAAAAGAAAAGGAGGGATCCCGTCTCCTGTTTTGATCCCTGCCACATTATTAAAGATCAATGTAAAGATCACAGAGGTAAACAAGGGTTGAATCACAAACCAAAATGGTCCCAGAATCGTTTGTTTGTAGACCGTAACAATGTCCCTCTTCACAAACAACACTAACAGGTCTCGATATCTCCAAATCTCCTTGAGATTTAAGTCTATAAGTTTGCCTTTAGGCTTAATCTCATATAACCAGTCTGTCTTTTTTGAAGCACTCACAGATTCATATTTTTTTTGTGTATATACTATTTTTTATACCTAAATAGGCTTCGGAATTTTCTACTCATTTTTTTGAGGACTCCTCCACTCCGTTGCTCTTCATGGTATCCATTGGAGTAATTCCCATAGCCATAACCGTAGCCGTATCCAGATCCGTAACCATAGCGGCCTTTGGTTCGGAAATAGTTCAAGACAAAACTCACATTTTTCACCTCTCCATTTCGATATTTCTCATTGATGAGTCCTAACATATTCTTCTTGGTATAGCCCTGACGCACCATATAAATAGTAGCATCTGCATACGGCAGCACCTCAAGCGCATCAGATACTAAACCTACAGGAGGGGTATCCAAAATAATATAGTCATAGTTTGCTTTGAGTTCGTCCATGAACATCTTCATTCGATCAGAAATCAATAACTCAGAGGGATTGGGAGGAATTGGACCCGCCAAAATAATGTCCAGGTGAGAAATTCCACTGTCTTGACGAATTTCAGATAGTGTCGATTGACCGATCAAGTAATTGACCACCCCCATATCATTCGTCAATTCAAAATCATCAAAGATTTTAGGCTTTCGAAGGTCTAAGCCTACGAGTACCGTTTTCTTTCCGCTCAAAGCGAAAACCGAAGCAATGTTGATAGAGGTAAATGTTTTCCCTTCCCCACTCACAGAAGAAGTCACCAAAACCGTCTTGGCTCCTTCCAATTTTTTTGTTTTATACAAAAATTGCAAACCAGATCGAATGCCTCGAAAAGCTTCCGATATTGCTGATTTAGGTTGATCACGAACAATCAAATTATTGTTGTGCTTACTTTTACCAACCACTCCCAAAACAGGAATTTGAGATAGTTTTTTAATTTCTTCAGGATTACCAATTTTGGTGTCAAAGAAAACAATCAAGAACGCCAACGCTATTGGGATTACACCTCCGATTAAGGCTGCCATCATATAATTTAAGCGCATATTAGGGCCAATGGGGCCAACACCTACATCCTTGGCGGGATCGATAAACAACAAATCAGATACATTAGACGCTTTGATAATTTCTGCCTCACTCCGTTTTGCTTCGTACAAGTTGAATGCAGCCTGACTCAAACTGAATTTTCGTTCAATTTCAGTTAGCTTTTGTTCTTCGGCAGGATACTTTTTCAGTTCGCGTTCCGCTTCACGGATATCAGCATCAATTTGCTGCATCTCTCGATCGATTAAACTTTTGGAAGAGCGAATATTCTCTAACAACACCACTTTTTCTGCATTGATATTTCTATCAAGTTCGGCAAAAATAGGATTGTCTTCCTTGGCAGAAAAAGCATAGGTAGACCGCTGTACGGAGAGTGCGACGATTCTTGAAACGCATCCAGAGATACTAGATTCTGAAATTCCAGCCACAGATGGAGCCGGTACACTGCTGTAATCCTTTCGCGTAGTTAAATATTCTTCTAAAATCTCGTAATACTCTAGCTTTTTTGCAGCTCCATCTTTTTGATTATCAAAGCTCTTTAGACGCCCACTTAATAATTCGAGACCTCCTTCCAATGAAACATCGAGATTATTATTCTTAAAACGATTGAGCTCTTGTAAAGCATCTTCTAAATCGACTCCCCGAGACACCAAGCTACTATCTATAAACCGAATGGTATTGGTGGCAAATAAATTCTTCCGTTCCAATTGATCCTTCTCGCGCACAACTACAGAAGCATTTAAATAATCAATCAGTCTAAATTTATTAGGCCCCGT
>JBLHXM010000128.1:0-6426 GCA_047630395.1 Dokdonia sp. | reverse complement strand
GAGGATGGCGCTATTACAACAATCACAGAATACTTGGCTACTCCTGATCTCAATGGAAAGACCTTGATATTATGTGATCCTATGATTGCGACCGGAAGCACCCTTCAAACAGTATATGACGTTATCAATCAATCAGGCACCCCAAAAGCCATTCATATTGTTGCCGTAATAGGATCTAAAGAGGGTATCGATAGCATTACAAAATGTTTTCCAGAAAAAACACACCTATGGATTACAGCTATTGATGAGGAATTGAGCGCTAAGAAATACATTATTCCTGGTCTAGGGGATGCTGGCGATTTAAGCTTTGGAGTCAAACAA
The DNA here is from genome assembly GCA_047630395.1 of Dokdonia sp. Classification (GTDB taxonomy): domain Bacteria; phylum Bacteroidota; class Bacteroidia; order Flavobacteriales; family Flavobacteriaceae; genus Dokdonia. Next base: position 6,105 of record JBLHXM010000128.1, on the reverse strand, counting down.
TAAAAAACAGGAGTGCTTTAAAGGCGCTCCTGTTTTTATTTGATATAACCTGGGCACCTTAAAGGTACCCCATGTAAACGATTGATCCCCAACTTTTGATTATATCAACGTATTTTGGATAAAAAAGGCAGCATTTAAGATCAAGAAAATACTGCCTTTTTGGATTTTACAATGAAGATAACTACAATGATCAAAAAGTGTTCTGACATACCCTATCTACAGACAATAATCTCACACTATAAAACCCTGTTTTATTAAAATTAAGGCGGCTTTACCGCCGCTCTAATTTTAAAAGAAGAACAGGAATGTTTTAAAAACTGCTATACCAAACGCAGGTAAAAGCACACTAGCATATGTACCTATTAATCTACGTCTCGATAGCGGCTGATAATTACATCCCGACATCTTATTAATCTCAACTTCAAAGAACAATGAATATTTATTATGACATAAAAATACGTGCAAATAGATTCACAAAACATGACGAATATCAGTTTGTCATGTTTAATGTTGTCTCGTTGCATTTTTTCTACCCAACCCAATGAAGGAGCAAACACATTTACCGTGCTTGCGTTAGATAGCTCAGCTCTTTCCTCGTGATGAGCGCTGGTTTGTTTTCAAAATTCTCGCAAAGAGGACTTGTTTGGTATGATAAAAATCATACTTTAAAATACCTACTAGGCTTATTTTTAAAGATGAATGACACTCAAAAATTTGATTTGGTATTTCTACATTTGATCAATATTAAAGGTACTTATAATTTGAGATGACAAAAATCAAAAAATCTATAGGTCTTGCTCTATCTGGCGGCGGTATTAAGGGCGTTGCTCATATAGGAACCCTCAAAGCGATTACAGAGCAAGGAATCCACATTGATCGTATTACAGGTACGAGCGCTGGAGCCATCGTGGGTGCATTATATGCCGGTGGGTACGCTTGGGAAGTAATTTTAGAGTTTTTCACTAAAACGTCTATTTTTAATTTGAGTCGGTTTGCGCTTAATAAGCCAGGGTTTATAGATACTATCAAGTTTCAAAACGACCTAGAGCTTTATTTCCCTGAAGATTCCTTTGAAAAGTTGAATATTCCACTTACGATCACTGCCACTGAAATTGAAAGCGGAAATTCAAAAGCATTTGATAGCGGTAAACTTGTTTGTCCCATCCTCGCATCTTCTGCATTTCCAGGAGTTTTTACACCCATTGAGATCGAAGGCATCTATTATTTTGATGGTGGCGTAATCGACGATTTTCCAGTTGAGTATCTAGTAGATATATGTGATTATATCATTGGATCTTATGCTAATCCGCTCAGTGAAATGACTGTAGATTCACTCAAGTATTCCTATCAAGTACTCAACAGAGCCTATGAAATAAATCTTCACCACCATGTACACAACAAATTTAATAACTGTGATGTTTTTATTAGTCCGCAGGAGCTTTCTCAATTCGGCACCTTTAGTATGCGCAATGCAAAGAAAATATTTGAAATAGGATATGAGGAGGCAAAAAAACAATTAGAGAGAATCGACTTTCAGAATATATAAGTTGTTACGGCTTGGGTTTGTTTTCAACCCGCTTTCGCGAAAGCGCAAAAAGGCCACACAACCCTCTCAATAGCCAAGTTTTTTCTTAAGAGATGGCACTTCCCATCTAATCATTTCTTTAAGAAATTCATCTACCTTTTCTACAATCATTTTTTCTGTAATTTCTTGTGGAGGATAGGTGCCTAATTCTATTATATTTTCTTCTACAGGGATTTGTGGATTATCTGGATAAAGTACAAAAACAAAGATATCGCCATTGTACGATTGAGAGAATACAAGCGCACCCCCAGCTTCAAATTGAAAGGCAGGAATGAGGTTCGTACAATCGATAAGCTCTGGCGGGAAGGAATCAAAAGTGATATTGATCGCCTCATTGCTTTGCAACCATTTAAGACGTTGCACGCTCCAACCCAAATCATAAGAGGATACAACGGTATCAAACGTTTTCTGTAAAAGAGGTATGAGCTTTTCCCTCCAATAAATACGTTTGTCTACCACTGTTTTTATGGAATTTCGATAGTCTGCGATACGTTCTTCTAAATGTTCAATTTTCATCTTTTAATGTGTTTGGAATCGACTCTTTTTTAGCCTCTTTACGAGCTTGACGCTCCAGCTTTTTATAGTAGCCTCTAAAGAGAAGATTATGCTTTAACGCTTCCATGTTCTCATTAAGACGCTCACTACTTTGTTTGATTTCTCTCACCGTAGCTTCAATATCTTTGGGCAGTAGCGTATCGTGTACCACATAGTTAAAAGCTCCTTTGCTATTTTCTATCCTTGAGATAGAGCTTTTAAGTTGATCTGTGGTAGTGACCAAGTTTTTACTTGCCAGCTCGATATCTGTGATTATTTTCTGTACCGTTGTTCCCGAAATGGTATCAGAAAACAAGGTTTGAACAACACTCCCTTCCGTTTGCAATGTTTTTGAAAACGCTTGAATCTCTCTTAAGGTTTGAGCTGCCAGAGTACTTGTCTGCTTTATCTGAGTGATTGATGTTCCAAGGTCTTTAGCGACTTGTGGGTCATTCAATAGCAGTGCGAGTGTGCCTTCTCCTTCGAGAATTTGTGAGGTAATTTTAAGAAGGTCTGCAGTAAGTATGGATGCATTTTGATTCGTCACACTTAATGTAGAGAGCATATCATCTGTTGCAATCTTACTAGAGGTTTGTAACGTATCTCCAGAAATCACAGGCATAGCGTTTCCTTTTTTTGGGATAATATTGATAATCATATTACCTACTAATCCGTCGGACCCTATGGATGCAACGGCATTTTGACGTATAAAATTTGTGGTCTCTTTCCTAATGCGCATTTCTACTAGAATGGTCGAGTCCGTCGTCATATTAATCTTGCTTACGGTTCCCACATCAATACCAGAAAAGCGAACATTATTCCCTAATTGGAGTCCATTGACATTATAAAACTGAGCTTTGAGCACCATGCTTTTCTCAAAAAGGTGCTGTCTATTCCCTATAAAGTAAAGGGCAACAATGAGTAAGGTCGTTGAAAACACGACAAGGAGTCCGAGCTTTATTTTTTGACTGATCGTTTTTTCCATTGGGTTTTATTTAAAAAATGCACGAACCTGAGGATCGGTACTTTTAGCCAGTTCTTCAAATGTTCCTTCGATGTAGTTTTTACCATCTATCAGTAATATTACGCGATCAGAAACTACACGTGCACAGTCTATATCGTGCGTAATGATGAGCGCAGAGGTGCCGTACGTATCTTGAATGGTATTCATCAAAGCAATAATTTCCTTAGCGGTTATCGGATCCAATCCTGTGGTAGGTTCATCGTAGATAATTATACTCGGTTTTAAAATTAAAGCCCGAGCTAGCGCCACGCGTCGTTTCATACCACCAGAAAGTTCACTAGGCATTAAGTCTATCGCATGTGCCAGACTTACATTTTCCAGTGCCTGCATCACAAGATCCTGATTACTCTCATTCATGTGCAGTCGTTTTTTGTGCCTGCGTAGCGGAAACTCTAAGTTTTCCCGCACGGTCATAGAATCATAAAGCGCACTGCCTTGAAAGAGAAACCCGATTTCTGTACGCAGTATATCGAGTGATTCATGACTTAACGAAGTGATATTCTTATCTTTTATGGCAATATGCCCCCCATCGGTCTCTAAAAGACCAACAAGGCACTTTACCATCACAGATTTCCCAGAACCAGATTTACCCATTACCACTAGATTTTCGCCTTTATATAAAGTAAGATTGAAGTTATCCAGCACTTTATTGGCACCAAAAGATTTTTGCAAATCTCTTACTTCCATAACAACAGTTCTATGTGGGTTAATAGGGATCATATCTCAAAAAATATATCAGAAATAAAAACTGCAATAAAATCTACGACGAAAAGAAGCATCGAGGCATACACCACAGCCGAGTTAGAAGCTTGTCCAACACCTGCCGTACCTTTTTTACAAAAATATCCTTTATAGCAACCGACCAATCCAATGACAAAACCGAAGAAAAAAGATTTTACGGTAGCGGGTAAAACATCATTAAAGGTAAGTGCATCAAATACTTTATTGAAATACAGAACAAAAGAAACACCCCCCTTGAGGTTCTCTACAATAGCAGAACCAAATAAGGCAACTGCATCTCCAAAAATGATAAGCAAAGGCAACATCAAAGTGGTCGCGGTAATACGTGTAACCACCAAGTATTTAAAAGGATTTGTTCCGGATACCTCCATGGCATCAATCTGTTCGGTCACTCGCATTGAGCCAATTTCCGCCCCCATTCCTGAACCAATTTTCCCAGCACATACCAATGCGGTAATGACGGGTCCTATTTCGCGTACTATGGAAATACTGACCATTGATGGCATCCAAGAAACTGCTCCGAACTCGGCCAAGGTCGGCCTGGATTGTAAGGTAAATACAAGCCCTAAAATGAAACCCGTAACGCCTACTAAAACCAGGGACTTATTTCCCACGAGATAGCATTGTCGCTGTAACTCTTCCCATTCAAAAGGAACCGTAAATAGCGACTTGAAATACCTTTTAGCAAATAAGGTCATATCGCCTATTTCGGCGAGTATTTTCAGTGCGTTATCTTTTATGCGGAGAGTAGAAGCCATAATTTGGATATGTTCAAATGTAGCATAGGAAGAGGGGACCAGAAATGATATAAATCAGTAATCTTTAGGCAAACACCTGATAATCTTCATTGTTTCAGCTTTCGCGAAAGCGTACTTTAAACAACTCATATTGTATACAATGAAAACTACTTGCGACGCCAAGAATATCTACGAGCAGAGCAAGCACCAGCAAACAGAAAGCTGTCTTTTAAGCATTCATATACGTCCTTAGCTATTACAATCACGTAAAATAAGTAAGGGAATGGTGGCTGTATTTACAATTTTAGAAAGATGTGAATTTGAAAATATACGTTCTAAAAAAGTCTGATTCTGAGCTGATAAAATTTGGAGCTGAGCAGGTTTTTTTCCTAATATTTCTTGTATTACTCCCACAGGATCTTTATCGACATAGGTATGATAGATCACTGAATTACTTGGGAAAAACTTTTGAATTTCATGATGTTCTTCTTCACATTCTGTAGACTCCATATCATAACCAAAAGTGAGACGAAGGACGCTTATTTCTGATTTAAATTTTCGTACAAATTCGATAAACGTTTCTTTTCCACACATTTCAAATAGGTCGTCATAGTCAAGTAAATATAGAATAGTCTTAGGTTCTTCATACAAAACCCCTTTAGGAATTAATAGCACGGGACAATCAACCTTTCGAATAATGCGTAAAACATGGGAGCTAAAAATGGCTTCTATAAACCCACTTCTACCATCACTACCACATACAATCATCTCAATTTTATGCGCGGCTACAGCCTCATTAATTGCATTTGTAAAAACATCATAATCAACGCTACTCTCAAAATTAAAATGTTCATCAGTCGTTTGTCTTTTAAGTCTTTCTATGACCGCATTCAATTTAGTTCTATTGTCGCCCAAGAGACCAACATCCAACGTATCCTTGGGGTTTGCCACCATGAGGTCATCCATTGTATATTCCCAAACTTTCTGAATACTTAACAAATGAAATGTACATCGCTGTCCTTTGAACAACTGCATCGCATAGTCATGAGCAGCATTTGATTTGCTTGTAAAATCCGTGAGAAGCAGGATATTTTTCATTTTGAGTCTATTTTATGTTCAAATCTAAACGGATAGACGTTTGAAAACTATGACAAAAATCAGTTAGCAAAGTCCTAATATACTATTGTTCAACACCCTAAAGCTTGATGTATTCATGCACACTGAAGAAGGTCTAAAATCCTCTATGATTCAGTTTAAAAGTATATATTTGCACCCATAAATTTTTTTGGAGGCTAAACAAACATTCATTTTTGAGTAGCTTTTTAGAAATTTTAAGTCTACCCGGGTGCTGAAATTGGTAGACAGGCACGGTTGAGGGCCGTGTGCACTAGTTGCGTGTGGGTTCAAGTCCCATTCCGGGTACATCAAAGACCATTCTAATAAAAGAATGGTCTTTTTTTATGGCAAATAGCACGTTTTTTGCC
>JBLHXM010000127.1:0-6839 GCA_047630395.1 Dokdonia sp. | reverse complement strand
GTGTGCACGGGAATTTTCTGAGCTCGATTAAATTTAGGAAAGTGATGTCGGATTTTCTCAGACTCGAGCAGTAGGGCGCATAATTCATTTCCGGTCACTTCATAATCTATATAATGAGTTTCTTGTCCGAGATGGTATTCATTATTCTTTTTATCATAGAAATGAGAAAGCACTCTTTTCTTTATATTATTGGCTTTCCCAACATAAATAACTTTCCCTTTTTGATCTTTAAATAGGTAAATTCCTGTCGTTTCAGGTAATTCTTCTATGCTGCGTGCAGGTAAGTGTGGAGGCAGCGTTGCTTCCTTGGACCGTACATTCAAAAAGCTTTCTATAACTGTTCCTTCCGCATCGAGATCTAAAATGCGTTTGAATAGAATTACCGTGGCATCTGTATCCCCTTCAGCCCGGTGTCTATTGTTTAAAGGGATATTAATGGAAGCGCATAAATTGCCCAATGAATAGCTGAATAAGCCTGGAATGAGCTTTCGCGAAAGCCGGACAGTGCACAATTTCTTCCTTACAAAGTTATGCCCCATCCGCAGAAACTCGCCGCGTAACATATTATAATCAAAAGTCACATTGTGTGCAACGAATATAGCGCCTTCTGTGATTTCTAACACACGATCTGAAATCTCCGAAAACAACGGAGCATTTGCAACCAAAGCGTCGTCGATTCCTGTGAGACTGGTAATGAAGGAGGGGATATACTCTTCAGGATTTACCAAAGAGGTGAATTTATCGATGATCTTTCCAGCGCACAGTCGCACGGCACATATTTCTGTAATACGCGTTCCATTAATGCCTTTACCCGTGGTTTCGACATCAATGATAGCGTAGGTTTGGTCTTTGATAGTTGGTTCCATAGCAAAACAAATCTACTATAAAAAAATGAATTATTAGGAATAATTCCTAAATTATGGAGCAATAGGCCGGCAACCGCTTCGCAGCATTTTCTTTGTCCATCCCAATAATAAAGAGAAATGATCTTTTTTTTCTTTGTGGATATTTGATTCTTTTTATGAAAGTGCTCCCTAGTGGGCAAGGAAAAATCAAGACTGGAATTGTAACATTTACAAACAAGTAGCGTCTTTATAGTATCGTAATTGATCTAGCCCCTTCATGTACCGATGACATCATCAAAAACCAACATCATGAAAAAAATACTTTGTACGCTTGCCATTTTATGCGGTACTATTAGCATTGCCGAAGCACAACACACTGAGGTTCGTAATCTGGAGGCATTTTCTAAAATCAATCTCGATGGAAATGCACAGCTGTTTCTAATGAAAAGCGATGCGCCTTCTATAAAAATTGACGTTAAAAAAGAACGATATCTAGAGGATTACGTATCTGAAGTTCGCAATGGAGAGCTATTTCTTTATTTTAAAAAGAAGAATAGAGGCAATCAAGATCACAAAATTAAAGTGTATTTAAAGTATACAGATATCAATGCGTTAGATTTAGATGGGTTTGTTAAACTTTCTAGTGATAGTGTTTTGAATCAAAAGGAACTTACGATAAAGGGAGATGGTTTTATTAAAGGAAAGCTAACGGTCGCTGTGCGTGACTTGCGCGTAGACTTAGATGGCTTTACACGGTTGACAATTTCTGGAACAGCAGACACCGCCGATTTAAAAATTGATGGTTTTGGCAAGATAGACGCCAATGACTTACAGGTTTCTAAAATGCGGCAAGATTCTGATGGTTTTTCTCGTATTAAAGTGAGGTCGGAACGATAACTCAATAAGCCTAAAAAAAATGCACTTGAAATAAATCAAGTGCATTTTTTTTGAACATAATTCTGAGATTCATGAAAAGGACTGGCGTATGATTGACGCATAGCATCTTAGTCCAAACCTCCTTTTCTAGTGGGTTGGCGAGGAGAAGGCCATACACGAGGTTCTCCTGTACGCGCATTAATAGGTAAGATGCTCTTTTCTCTAGATGTCTTTTCAGGATCTTCTGAAGCCATATAAGCGAGTATAGCGGTAAGAATAGCGTTGTTACGAACATCGTCAAAAATGATCTTGTCGTAGGTATCACGGTTTGTATGCCAGGTGTAGTTCCAATATGACCAATTGAGCGAACTCAAACTAAAACCAGGAGCGCCTGCGGCTTGAAAAGAGGCGTAGTCAGAACCGCCTCGAGCTGGTGTACCCGGAAAAGAAGTTTCTATATATTGGGTAATGTCCTTGGGTACTGCTCGAAGCCATCTTGTGAGATAGTCATAAGCATGTAAGAATCCACCCCCAGATAGCCGCACAACCCGCCCGGTTCCATTGTCTTGATTGAAAGCTGCCTGTACACCTTCAAGTATCTCTGGATGATCTTCTACAAAGGCTCTAGAGCCGTTCAGGCCTTGTTCTTCACTTCCCCAATGGCCGACGAGGATCGTGCGTTTTGGATTCGGATACATTTTTTTAAGAATGCGCATGGCTTCCATCATAACGAGCGTTCCTGTTCCATTATCGGTAGCACCAGTACCTCCGTCCCAAGAGTCAAAGTGGGCAGATAAGATGACGTACTCATCAGGTTTTTCAGATCCTTTGATTTCGGCGATAGTATTGAATGTAGGTACAGCACCAAGTTCTTTAGACTCTGCAACGATGGTCAATTGCGGCTTGTGATTGGATACTACGAGTCTGTAGACCATTCCATAGTCTTCCAGTTCAATATCAACGGTTGGTATTTTTTCTGTACGGGCACTAAATATTTTATTCACCCCAAAACCTCTGGACCAATTGGAAGTAATAATCCCAACAGCTCCGGCTTCTTCAAGAGCTGCGGGTAATGTGCGGCCAGTGAAGCCAGTACGCTTCATGTTTTCGCGCCAAGCGTCTGTTTGAGCATTGCGTTCCTCTTTCATTTTGGTAAAAGATTCTTCTGTAGCAAATTCCTCCCAATTATAATCAGGGCGTCCTGTAGGCTGATGCATCGAAGTCATTACGAGCTTCCCTTTGACGGTTTTTAACCATGTTTTGAAAGCGATAGAATCTTTAATGTCTGTAGGAAGAATGATGACCTCTGCAGTAACACCTTCTTTAGAGGTACTTGGATTCCATGCGAGTTGGGTGCCACGTAAACTCTGCACTCTAGGGGATACCATATCAATATGCGTAATCCCTCGCTGCCAGCCGCGCCATTCACCCCATTTTTCATTTCGTGCAGAAATTCCCCAGCTTTCATATTTGGCAACCGCCCAATCATGAGCTTGTTGCATTTGCGGAGTACCCACAAGTCTTGGACCAATAAAGTCCATCATTTCATGACCTAAAGGTTCTAGCTTAGAGTTTTCGTTGGCCTCTTTGATCATTCCCTCAATGATCGGGTCTTTTTCCTGCGCAATGAGCGTAGTGGTTGAAAATAGGAGCAAGAGAAATAATCGTAGTGTTGCTTTCATATTCGTATAATTTTGGTCAATAGCTTAGAAGTCCTATTGATAGCGCTTGAAATTACGGGATTTTGATGAATCGAAAAAACTACAAATCATAAAATACATAATGGTAGATCGTTGTATTTAAAAAGAAGGTTAAAAGACGAGGTGTTTTACTTGAACCTAGTAGGTGCCGCTACGTCGCTATCCAATTTGCTTCAAAACACCCACAAACACCATAAAGAACATGATGGTATGGGTAGAATAATCGATAACTCCTTAGCATATCCAATTGAAGAAGTGAATATTACTGTATACATTAAGTATACACCTGGAAAATGGATTATCGACTTTACCGTTTGGGTGCCTCGACGTTTTTCTGTAGATCTTAAAACTGTCAATCAAGGAGCTATACAGGTTGATGGGGTTGATGGCGCTCATGAAGTGAGTAATACTAATGGTTCTATTACGATGAATAATATCAGCGGATCTGTGATTGCAGATGCCTTAAATAAAGATATAATTATTGGTTTGGAACGTATTGATTCTGGATCTAATATAATGTTTTCAAGTATTAATTATAAAGTTTATATAAATTAGTATAAATAATTAAAAATCAATACAATGTATAGTATATTAAACGAATATTTATATGCAATTTTGAAACGATTTCAACGTCCAATAAACGAAATGTAAAGCGTACAACTTTTAACGGAGTGTATAGGGTGAAGCGTGAAAAAGGGACCTCGGGATCCATCAATGGAGGCGGGCCAGATATGACATTTAAAACCTTGAATGGCACTATTTTTATTCACCCTAATTAACGACAAAATTATATCTAAAACAGAAAATCGACCTCAGTAGATCGCTTTTCGTTGCAATAGTTTTCGTTACATTTAATCATCGCTGACTAGTGTTATTGGCGCTGTATAGGTATCGATATCTGGTTAATATTTTCTTGCGATAATTACGATTTGATTGGTTGTTTTCTCAAAGGGGGTCAACGATTTTTTAAAAGTCTTTTGCAAGTATTCCTCGTTTTTGGTTGATCTTTCAAGAGGAAGGTTTTGTAGGTGTAGATATTTGCATCTAGTTTGGCTATCAAATAATCACAGCTAGTTCTGCCTTCAGCGAGGTATACGATAATGGTTGTTTTTGGAGTAATCTTAATGATCTCAAAAGGATTTTTGAGTGCCCTTTTGGAAAGACTATCAGTTGCGGCTAGGGTATAGGTATATCTTGGCGTTATGCCACCCTCGATAATTAAGCTTTGTACATTTAATTTGGAAGTAGCAGGTATATAAACCAAGCGTGCATTTTTTTCAGGTTATCTAAACCCAGTGCCTTTGCCGGTATCAAGTACGTCATAGCTTGCTCATTTTTATTTGCTGGATAAAGCAATAAGCGATTTCCTTTTTGAACATTCGTATTTTTTTATTTCGCAGCGACACACATACTTATCAAAGCAAAGAATGCCAAGAGGAAACTTATATATAGGTATGATTCATGGAAGCTAATATAGGAAAATATTGGAAGGAGATTAAGGGTGTTTTGCAAAGAGCATACAAATAAAAAATCCTCTCCGATTACGGTAGAGGACTTTTAAGTGTCTAGATTTTTCATGTTTGATTATCTGTGGATGGCATAACTACTTGCCTTTGCCAATTCTTCTAAGGTTACATTCCAATTCTTGAAGATCTTCATCCATTTGTTTTTAATATTTTTCATAATACATGTTTTAAGAGTTATTGTTGTTTGCCTATTTTCAACAAGCGTGCCAATTAGAATATACCAGTACATAACACTATTAATAATACATAATTATCTGATTAACAGTAGATTATTTTTTCATATCTACCTAGCGGTTCGCTTTCGCGAAAGCATATCCCTACTGATTTCAATACTACTTTCGATTTTTCGTATCTTCAGTTTTCAAAAAAGTGTACCATGAAAATGTACCGCCACCTATTGTTTTTTGCCAGCTGTCTAGTTCTATTTGGATGCTCTGATACGCATCTGAAAGAGGGGGGGCAGGAAGAAGAAGAGGTGCTATTTACAGCGCCCGAAGATCGATTGACGCAGTTTCGTATAACAACAAGCGGGTTGAGTATTCCAGATGAACCAAAGGTTGATGCTCAACTAGCGATTTCACAAAATGAGGTTGTTTCTTATACAGGCACTATTGGTATAGAGGTACGAGGATCTTCTTCACAGCAATTTCCAAAAAAGTCTTTTGGGTTTGAGACACGCGACAGTGCTAATGAAGATATAGATGTTTCCTTATTGGGATTCCCAGAAGAGGAAGATTGGATATTGTATGCTCCGTATAGCGATAAGTCGTTAGTGCGGAATGCCTTGATCTATGATTTATCACGGGATTTGGGGCGTTATGCGAGTCGGGTGGAATTTGTAGACGTGACGATCAATGGTAGTTACAATGGCGTGTATGTATTTATGGAGAAGCTGAAGCGGGATAGCAATAGAATTGACATTAATAAACTCAAAGAGGATGAGAATTCGGGGGAAGATCTCACAGGAGGCTATATTTTAAAAATAGACAAGGCCGGAGGGTTTAGCGAAACGACCTATACGGATCAGAATTCATTTACGTCTGGATTTCTACCTAACGATGCATCCACGGGACAGCAGATTCATTTTTTATATGAAGATCCAGATGCGGATGATATTACAACAGCGCAGCGAGACTACATCTCCAATTATATGAATGCTTTTGAAACTGCCTTGGCCTCTGATCAATTTACAAATCCTACCTCTGGGTATGCCTCCTATATTGATACACAAAGTTTTATTGACTTTTTCCTTTTAAACGAACTGTCGAATAATGTGGACGGCTACCGGTTGAGTACCTGGCTAACGAAAGATAAAAATGAAAAATTAAAAATGGGCCCCATTTGGGACTTCAATTTGGCATTTGGAAATGCAAATTATTGTGATGGTGGAGCGACAGATGTCTGGGCTTATCGTTTTAATGAGCGATGTTCCGGTGATTTTTGGGTGCTTCCGTTTTGGTGGGTACGTCTTCTGGAAGATCCAGGTTTTGTAAGCCAACTACAATCACGCTGGGAGGAATTGCGTGGGGCCAATTTTTCTAAAGGAGCTATTCTTGGTCAAATAGATGCGTATACAGAAACGCTTATTCGCTCAGGTGCGACTCGAGAAAACTTCGAAAAATGGCCGGTTATAGGATCATATGTATGGCCAAATAATTATATTGGAAACAGCTATTCGGAAGAGAATGCCTATCTGAAGAACTGGATTCAGGATCGACTCCTTTGGATGGACAGTGCTATTGAAGGATTATAGCTGGCGATTGAGTAGATAAACAGTGGGTTTAGGGCTATTTTACTTAGAATCAAATACTTTTGAATGTTCCGATTGTTTTAATTGGAAAAAGACGTAATTTCGCGGCTGCAAAAATCGCAGCTTATGAAACGTATCAACG
>JBLHXM010000126.1:0-6942 GCA_047630395.1 Dokdonia sp. | reverse complement strand
TTTTGGCGAGTGAGGCAGCCTCTTTCATCAACGGAATTAATGTTCCTGTGGATGGCGGGCGCACTAAAAGTTTGTAACTTTATCCAATGACTAAAAAACTCCGCATTAACGGCCATTCGCATTTACTTCCTTATCCAGAGGAGATTCCGCAGTTTATGAAAGACAAAGGAATTTTTTGGGTCGATGAAGACAGAAAGTTCATGTTGCAAAAAAATTGGAGTCGTCCTGTGACAGATTCTAGTTTCTTTCTACATGAGAAACTAGAGTGGATGGAAAAGAATAAGGTCGACCACGCGGTGGTTTTGAACCTTTCACAATTGTATGGAAATGGTTTGCGTCTAGAAGAGATGAAAAAAGCCCTGCGCTTCCAGAATGATTTTAATGCACGCGTTCAACAAGATCACCCTACTAAATTCACGACAGGTTTTGTCGTCCATCCTGGTTTTGTGCGAGGTGCTCTTTGGGAAATTGAACGTTGTGTAGAAGTACTCGGCATGGATTTATTGTGTCTTCCTACCCACTATATGGACACTATTGGAACCTGGCGTTGTATTTTTGATGAAGAGAATGAGCCTATTTTTGAATTGGCAAGTAAGTATAATCTAGCTGTTGAAATTCATCCCTATGACGGGGAGAAGTTCATCAAACTAGAAAATACCCACTGGCGCTTTCACTTGATCTGGATGCTTGCACAATGTGCAGATGCCTATCACTTTCTAACGCTGAATGGCTATGCAGACAAATATCCAGGCATGCGTACCTGCTTTGCGCACGGTGGACAATTGGCCCAGATCAATTTAGGCCGTCGTATCCAAGGGTTTGACGGAAGACCGGATTTATTTGAAGGCAAGACCCATCCACGGAAATCGGTGGGTCATCCTAATATATTCTTTGATACGCTGGTACACGACACAAATTCGTTGAAACTCGTTATTGAAAACCAAGGTGCCGACCAAGTCGTTATGGGCCTTGATGACCCGTATCCTTTGGGCGAAATGGAAAGCGATTTGCAAAGTAGTTACCCTGGAAAAATCTTAGACTTAGCGTTGGAAAGAGAAATTGTTACCCCTAAAGAATACGATGAAATCTGGGATGACAATGTGGTACGTTGGTTGTACGGTGATGATGAAAAAAGAAAAGAAGCCTTTCGTAAACGGATTATGGGAAAGTAAATTGACAAAAGAAGAAAGAAGAAAGACGAAGGCATTTAGACTAGAGACTATTTTTGTATGCTGTCATTTTCACAATGTATCATTACATCATTCATAATTAAATTATTGAACCCTTATATCCATGCATTTCCTACCCGAAAATCTTGATGAATACGTAATCGCTCATTCACAGAAAGAGCCAGCTCACTTGGAACAACTTACTCGGGAGACCTATCAAAAAATACTACAGCCTCGCATGCTTTCAGGTCCCTATCAAGGACGCGTATTAAGTATGATTTCTAAATTGGTCAATCCTAAATCGATTCTGGAAATAGGAACATTTACGGGCTATAGTGCTCTGTGTTTGGCTGAAGGACTGCAAAAGGACGGTATTTTACACACCATAGATATTAAGGAAGAATTGATGGATTTTCAGCGAAAGCATTTTGATAATTCTGCTTTCGCGAAAGCGATCCATCAACACTTAGGCCAAGCTCTAGAGATCATTCCACGCTTAGACACACGCTTTGACCTCGTCTTCATTGATGCTGATAAGCGCAACTACATCAACTATTTTCACGCCATTATTGACCGCATGAACCCTGGAGGCATCATCCTTTCTGACAATGTATTGTGGAGTGGAAAAGTCGTAGAACCTTTGAATGAGAAGGATGTAGATACCAAGATTTTGCTGGAGTACAACCGTCTTCTCAATGAAGATCCACGCATTGAAACGGTATTACTTCCTATTCGAGATGGTTTGACAGTAAGTCGGGTTCGCTAAGGTAATTCGTGGAACCCTTTTATGCGATTTGTATCCAACGTCGTCCAGCGAATCTCCAAAAAAGCACTCCGATAATTACTCCTACCAGGCTACCTACTATAATATCTCCTGGATAATGAACTCCAACATAAACCCTGCTACTTATAAATAACAATGGCCATATATAGATCACGTATATCCATTTGAGCTGGTGGCGCAATGCCAACACCACAAAGGTCGTTACTGCCACAGAAACAGAGGCATGACCTGAAAAAAAGCTAAAACTATTTGGGGACTGCAGCACGCGAATTAGTTCCGCGATATCTGGTGTATTATTCGGACGAAGTCGGGACACTACATTCTTAACAATTTCTGTAATCCCTAAAGAAAACCCCACGACTACTAGAGAAAGAAGTATCCCTATTATTGCTTGTCGGTGTTTATAAACGATAAAGAACAGGACCAATATAAAGAGATACCATGGAATCCAATGCTCTATCTTGGTTACGAATATCCAGAAGGCGTCATACGTTTCACTACCCAATCCATTGAGATAAATAAAGAATTCTCTATCCCATTGTTCGAGTTGTTGCCACATTAAAAGTTGCGTTTGACAGGCCCAGTGATATCATTTATATCTTCTTTGGCCTTCGCAATTTCTTTTTTAATATCCTTAGAGATGTCTACATCAATGCCATGATTCTCGGCACTTTTTGTAATTTCCGACTTAATATCGTTCGTTGCATCTTTTAACTGGCGCATTCCTTTCCCTAGTCCGCGAGCGATCTCAGGCACTTTATCTGCACCAAATACCATAATCACAATGAAGATGACAAAGGCAATCTCTACGCCGCTAATAAAAAGAAAAGGTGTAATCATGTGACAAAGATAAGAATTGGTCTAAAAACGCTAACGCTTTGAACACTTAAAAGTAGGCTAATTGTTTCAATCCGTTACTTATATTGTGTACAGAAAATATCAAAAAATAAAAAAACCGATTCAAAGAACCGGTTTTTTTATCAAATAAGGCTTTCAAGGAACCACATGACGCAGCAGTTTATACGGAGTCAAATGAGCATCTGAAAGCGTAAAAGAGTAATTACCCTTTTACTTTTTCTTTAAATTTATTGAACTTCCCAAGCTTCTTTGCTTGCGGCCAACTATTATTCTCTGTATCAATATCTGCAGTTTCTAAATCTGGATCTACCGTTACTTTGACGATCTCTTTGTCCGTAGCAATTGCTTTGCTCACTTGATTGTCGTTTTTACGCCAAACTTGAGCAGGGTAGGTTACTTTTTCTTTCGTACCATCTGCATATTCGTACTCTACAATGATTGGCATTGGAATACCTCCTGGCTTCTCAAAGACTACTTTATATAAGTGCTTTGGTGCTTCAATATTCGCACGTTCTTCTGGCGTAAAGTTATCCATTAAATACTCCTTCAAAGTAGGTGCATTCTCGAGCATTGATTTTCCTTTCATTTCAGGATTGAAATCTTCACTATCTTCATCTACCACATAAACAACATCAATAGTACTTGGATCAGTCACTCCAAAACGAGCTAACATTTCTCTTCCCTCTTTGGTCACTTTATCTGTAATATAATAAGACTTTACTTCCTTCACTCCGATGTCCACATAATCGGTAGAATAGAACCATCCTCTCCAGTACCAATCTAAATCTACAGCAGACGCATCTTCCATCGTACGGAAGAAATCCTCCGGTGTAGGATGCTTAAACATCCAGCGCTGTGCATAGGTTTTAAACGCATGGTCAAACAACTCACGACCCATAACGGTTTCACGTAGGATATTTAAAGCTGTTGCAGGTTTTCCATACGCATTTGCGCCAAGGTTGAATGCATTCTCTGGATTAGACATGATAGGTGCAATACGATCTTGATTTCCTTTCATATAAGGAACAATCTTAGAGGGTGCTCCACGACGAGAAGGATACGCCTCATTAGGTGTTATCGCTGTTGGAAAATTTTCTCCAAATTCTTGCTCCGTCAAATATTGCATAAAAGTATCTAAACCTTCATCCATCCATCCCCACTGGCGTTCATCACTGTTTACGATCATTGGGAAGTAGTTGTGACCTACCTCATGAATAATTACAGAAATCATCCCATATTTTGTACGATCACTGTAGGTTCCATCTTCATTAGGACGTCCATAGTTCCAGCAAATCATAGGATACTCCATCCCTTGCCCTTTTGCATGCACAGAAATAGCTTTTGGATATGGATAGTTAAATGTGAACTTAGAATACGTATCTAATGTTTGAACCACTGCCTTGGTAGAAAATTCTTCCCAAAGTGGGTTTCCTTCTGGTGGATAAATCGAAATAGCCATTACATTACGTTCCGGAAAACGCACTGCTTGAGCATCCATGATATATCTTCTTGAAGTTGCAAAAGCAAAATCACGAACATTCTTCGCTTTTAACTTCCATGTCTTCGAACTTCTTGATTTCCCAGCGGCCATTTGCTCAGCCTCAGCTTGTGTACGAATGATCACAGGCTTGTCAAAAGACTTCTCTGCTTGCTCCCAACGCTTGTATTCTTCTTTTGAATACACATCTTTTAGGTTGGTAATTTCTCCTGTTCCGTCTAGTAGGTGATCGGCTGGTACTGTAATTTCTACTTCGTAATCTCCAAAAGGTAAGGCGAATTCTCCATTCCCCCAGAACTGGTAGTTCTGCCATCCTTCAACATCGTTATACACAGCCATTCTTGGAAAGAATTGCGCGATAATGTATCCTTTATTTCCATCTGCATAGGTTTCAAAACCAGATCGTGCACGATCTACGGTATGCTCAGGGATATTATAATTCCAACGAACCGTAAATGAATATGAATCTCCGGCCTTTAAGGGCTCCTTCATGTCCACGCGCATCATTGTCCAGTTAATGGTGTGCTTTAAAGGCTTGCCATCTTTAGATACTTCAGTCACTTTGAATCCTCCATCGAAGGTAGTTCCTGCCATATATTCTCCAACAAAACCTCCAGTTTGAGAAACTGCTGAGATTCCGCTACCATTTTTCTCTTTAGCAGGAGAGTTTGGTTCTCTTACATTCTGATCTAATTGTACCCATAGGTATTCTAAATCATCAGGAGAGTTATTCGTATACGTAATCATCTCATACCCATTGATGGTTTGTAAATCATCATTAAGGTCAATGGTCATTTTGTAATCAGCGGTATTCTGATAATATTCGCTACCTGGAGCACCGGAACCTGTTCGGTATTGGTTTGGCGTAGACATTTCGCCATAGAGCTGGCGAAATTTGTTGACGTTTTCATGTCCTCCTGGACGTTCTTCTTCTGTTTCAGTTTCCTGTGCAAAAACAGAGAGACTGAAAAGTGCTAGCATTGTAAAGCAAGCAATTTTGAAACGATTCATATGTATGTTTGAATTTAATTTAATGTCTAAAAGTAGCCAAACCATTCCGCTTTTGGGAAATTATTCGGAAAAGTTTAACATGCCCTTGGGATTGTCCATCTCCATCAGGAAACTCTTCTTTTTTCCTAAAATCTCAGTATGAACCATGTTCTTTTGCTCTGGAAATACATCCATGAGTAGCGTATTCTCAATGGCTAGTATCCTTATGGAAGAAACTCCTTCTATTTCTGTGTACAGTACGATATAGTCGTCTTCGTATTCTTTGCCAACAAATACAAGCTCTTGAGCTTCGCCATTTACGGTTAGCTTGAGTTTTGTTTTCAGGTATTTAGTCAAGTAGCGATCTAATGGGCCTTGGTCCTCGGTAGCATCTACCACAATGGCTTCATCATAACGCGCTTGCAAAACGGCTTCCACATCATCGTAAAACAAACGCGTAATCATTTGTATGGATTGGGATGCCTCATTGTATTCCAGATCAGTAACACTGAGATAATACTTGTGTGTAGTCACCGAAAGCAGTAACGGCACAAAAACAAGAAGAATAAACGTTTTTTTCATGGGTTTTTGACTAAGTACGCTTTCGCGAAAGCGTAACGATACACAGCATCTCTTTTCAATAAATATGCCGTTATTCTTTTTCTCTTAATACATTGTAGTTCTTTGATTTCTCCATCATAAATTCCAACAAGCCAAAGGCATCGTTTCTATCTACAAATATTTTTGCCCGCTCGTCCTCAAAGACGTAATACACAAAATCTTCAATCAAATCTTCTTTGATGTTGAGTTCTTTCATATAGATACTATCAGAAAATTTGTAGCGGCTATCTTGTACTCGTTTTTCAAAACGGCTTACAGCAATATGCTTTTTCAACATTTTAAGTCTCCCCGTTATCGAATTGATCAAGCCATCTAATGGAATCCCTCCTCCACTAGTAACCGCCGTATAGTAACGACGCTCTTCCACAGTTCTTTTGGGCGCCGTATTCTTTGGTATTCCTAAATCCTCAGGGTACAACTCAGGTGCACCTTTGGTGAGAGCAGCATCCTTGGTCAAATCTCCTGAGAGATCAATATTACTAATCTCAACCTCATCCAATTCATTAATCTTAGGAATCAAATACAAAGAAATCTTCTTTCGATTGAAAATCGTTTGATTCACTACAAATTGTCGAAATTCATATTGCACCGCACTAATATTGATGGTATCATTGAGGCGGACTTCCAATCTAAAGGCACCTTGATCTGTGGTGGTAGTTCCTTTACGCATAGATAGGTTTACTACATTTAAGGCAGACCGATCAATCGTATCATTAAGAACTCTCCCTTCCAATAGGACAGTTTCTTGACTCCAAGCTGCTGTGCTCAATAAAAGCACACAGAGATATACTACGATTTTCTTCATTATTGTTTCATTATAGGTACTTCGTTTTCTTCATCCAGCTCCTGTGCTTTCAAAACTAAGTATGTTTTTGCTTTCTTTTCAAAATATGCGAATAATTCTATCAAAGAATTCATTTGAATCTTTGATACTTCTTTAGCATCGCTCATCGCATACAGCACAAAATCGTCTATCAATACTAACGGAATCTGCATGGTTTTGATATATACCGTATCCGAAA
>JBLHXM010000125.1:0-7169 GCA_047630395.1 Dokdonia sp. | reverse complement strand
AGCGATCATAATCAGCGATCATGAAATCTGTAAACAAATCATACTGGCCAAGGTCATCCAATAACTGTTGATACCGATCTGCGAGAAATGACATTTCTAAAGGAAAAGCATAGCGTTCCGGTTCTTTGTAGAACTTAGGCAAAAAAGGATTGTCCTTAAAGCGTTCGAGGATACACTTGGCATTGAACTCTGCGGAAATCATTTCTGCAAGGCTCGTTTTTCCCGCACCGATGTTTCCCTCAATGACGACATAATTGTACTTTCCAAGATCTGCGCTATCCTTAGGATTCTTTAACCATTTGGGTTGCTTTTCAAGTACACTTTCATCTGTACATAGGTCCAATAACTCTAAAGAAGTGCGTAGGATTGGTTCCGAACCAGATGGTTCTCCGGTGGGAATCATAAGGTCTCCTGCAATATCAGACAAAGGTTTCAAAACAAATAACCGATCCTTCATCAACGGATGCGGAATCTCTAAAGTACTTGTTTTCTTAACGATATCGTCATATAGCAATATGTCTATATCGATATTTCTAGATTGATACCCCTGCTCTTCTCCACGCTTTCTTCCTAGACTTATTTCAATGGCTTGACAGGCGTCTAATAGCTTTGCTGGAGATAGTCCTGTTTCCATTTTGACAACAGAATTAAGAAAATCAGGCGCTTCAAACCCCCAAGAAGGGCTTTGATAAACCGCAGATATTTTCAATACACGACCTACTTGCTCAAACAGTAATTGAATGGCATTGTTCAGGTTTTCATACGTATTTCCCTGATTACTTCCTAATGATAAATAGATGGTATGCAAGCTTCTACTAAATGTATTATGGTGTTAACATTTATCATCAAATTAAGGAAAAGAATATTACAATGCCGTAATTTTGAGAATGAAGTTATTAAGAAAATGAGCGAAACCCCTTCTCTTCAGAACAGCAAAAATATACTCACTGCCTATCGTATCTATTTCATTTTAGGCTCCCTTTTTATTTGCTCACTTGTTGTATCCAACTTGATTTTTCAAAAATTCTTCCATTGGGATTTTTTTGGTTTATATACTTTTGAAATTTCAGTAGGCATACTTCCGTACCCCATTACTTTTTTAATCACTGACCTCGTGAGTGAAGTGTATGGAAAAAAGAAAGCAAACCAAATGGTTACCGCTGGCATTTTTGCCTCCTTATTTTCTTTAGGCATTGTGTATGTCGCTCAAGCGGTGCCCGCCACTTCTTGGTCTCCTGTCAATGACGACATATTTTCAAATGTCTTTGGGGCTACTGCTGTTGCGGTATTTGCCAGTATGATGGCATATCTTTTGGCCCAATATATCGACATTCAAATATTTCATTTCTGGAAACGCATCACCAAAGGAAAACATTTATGGCTCCGAAATAACTTCTCAACCTTTCTCTCTCAATTTGTCGATACATTTGCGGTACTCTTTTTGCTCTGTTCTTTTGGTAAAATCCCATGGGACCGTTTTGGAGGATTACTGTTAGGTGGCTTTCTCTTTAAGGTACTCATTGCAGCTTTGGACACACCGCTGCTTTATCTTGGCGTAGGACTCTTTAGAAAAAAATTCGATCTCGCCGAAGGCGAAGAACTCAAACTCCCCGTATAACCATAAAAACATTCAATGAAACGTATTCTTAAAATCGTCGGAATTTTTATTTTGGCCGTTGTATTATTGCTAGTCGCTGCTCCTTTCCTTTTCAAGGACAAACTCGAGGGCATACTCAAGAACACAATCAATGCTCAAGTGAATGCAGATGTGAGTTGGACAGATCTAGATGTGAGTCTTTTTAGAAATTTTCCCAATGCTACTGTGAGCATTACTAACTATCAGATCATTAACAAGGCCCCTTTTCCCGGAGACACCTTAGCTGCCGGGGATCACCTGCGCATTGAAATGGGCATCAAACAATTGTTTAAGGCCACTGGAGACGATCCTATCGTTATAGATGCACTTGCGTTGGACCGACCTCGAATTTTCATTCAAATAGACGCTTTGGGCAATGCCAATTACACTATTGCCAAATCAACGGATACCAGTGACGCTTCCGCGAAAAAAGGAACAGCATCCAATACGTTCTCCTTCGATATGCAAAAATACACGCTTGACAATGCTACCATACAGTACCTAGATGCATCCACAGGCACCTTCCTCAGGCTCAAAGAATTTAACCACAGCGGAAAAGGAGATTTAGGAGCCTCTCAAAGCACTTTGCAAACCCAAACGACAACTATAGCATCCTTCGATTCGGACAACGTCAATTACCTGAATGAACACAGCATCGACCTCCAAGCAGATATCGCATTAGATCTTGAACAGCAGAAATACACTTTTCTAGATAACAAACTTCTCATAAATGCATTACCCCTTGCCTTTGATGGTTTTGTGCAAATTATTGAAGAAGGAACAACGATAGATCTCAGTTTTGAAACACCAACTTCAGATTTTAAAAATTTCTTAGCAGTCATTCCAAAAACCTATGCTACAAATCTCGACGGAGTTGAAACGGGCGGTGATTTTCGCGTAAGCGGAAAAGTAAAGGGAAATGCTACTGAAACAAGCATCCCAACGCTGGACATTGCCATTGTATCTAACAATGCTTCTTTTAAATATCCAGACCTTCCTAAACGGATGAACAACATCAATATTGATGCAAAAATCAAGAACGATAGTGGCCGTGCAGAGGACACTTATATTAATATCAATGCCCTCAATTTTAAAATTGATGATGATCTCTTTTCGGTCCATGGCAAATTACAAAACCTCACTACAAATATGCTGGTGAACCTAGCGATCAAGGGCACCTTAGATCTAGCCAATATCGAAAAAGTGTATCCGATGGATTTAGAGCATCCCCTTCAAGGTCGTTTGACTACAGATATGAGCAGTCATTTTGATATGAATGCGATAGACCAACAGCGATATGAGGATATTATAAGTACCGGTGACGCGACCTTAACCTCCTTTCAATACACGGGTGACCAGTTACCAAAACCCATCACCATTTCAAATGCCTCGGTGAGTTTTGCGCCAGAAAGGATTCAATTGAATGCATTTAGCGGTCAAAGCGGAACGACCGATATCTCGGCAACTGGGGCGATGGAAAACCTGATCCCATTTTTGATGCGCAAGGAAGATTTAAAAGGCCGGTTTGCTGTTAAGTCAAAGGTGTTTAACCTCAACGATTTTACGGTAGACGATGCAACTGTAGCAGGGACAACCAAGACATCTAATGAGGGTGCTACGCACTCGCAAACTGGCGTTCAAATTCCAGATTTCTTAGATGCAGTTTTGGACTTTAATGCAGACAAGGTGATCTACGATGACATTGAACTCACCGCAGTTCAGGGCTCTGTCTCTATTTTAGATGAGCAAGCGAATTTGACAAATGTGAGTTCAGATATTTACGGAGGTAACGCCGGATTCACAGGAACGGTTTCCACGCGAAGTGGTATTCCTATTTTTAATATGATGTTGGACTTAAATGAGATTGACATTGATCAATCTTTTAGCAAGCTCGATCTCCTGAAAGGACTAGCGCCTGTTGCCAAAGCCCTTCAAGGCGCCCTAAATACCAAAATAAACATCACAGGACAATTGGATGAAAATTATAGTCCCATCCTGTCTTCTGTAAACGGCGATGCATTTGCACAACTACTCACGGCAGAAATCAATACCGATGCTTCTCCATTATTAACCGAATTAGACAGCAAACTGTCATTTATCAACTTAAAAGATATCGATCTGAGCGCTTTGAAAACCAACCTACAGTTTAAGGATGGTGCTGTCGTGGTCCAACCATTCACCATCAAAGTAAAGGACATCAATGTGGAAGTGAGTGGCGGCCACACCTTTGAGAATATCATGAATTATCAGTTGAAGTTGGATCTGCCTGCTAAATACTTAGGCAGTGAAGCGAGCAACTTACTCGCGACCCTTTCTGACACTGAAAAAGAGAATCTTTTTGTTGACTTACCTATTTCCCTTTCGGGAAATTTCGCGAAGCCCAATATCAAGATAAATACGAAAGCTGCTATCGGTAGTCTTACTACCCAAATTGTAGATATTCAAAAAAAGCGATTACAAAACGACCTCGAAGACAAAATTGATGATGTATTGGGAGACACTGTAGGAGATGTTCTAGGCGATATTCTTGGCGGAAACAAGCCAAAGGACTCCACAGCCACTTCGAGCGGGTCTGGCACTCCTGGAATCGATGCGCCTAAGACCGATGAAGTCATAAAAGATGTGGCCACTGGAATTTTAGATGGCCTTTTTGGAAAGAAGAAGGAAACAAAGAAAGACAGTATTGGGAATTAATGCTCCTTCCCGTTTCAAAATGTAAGACTTAGCCTTAATGAGCCATATTTAATGGCTCCTGCCTCTGTAAAATAAATTTAAACTTCCTCCTTAAAAACAAGCTCCTCGGTCTCACTATTGATGGGCGCTAATGCTGGTGACTCATAATGCTTCCATCTTTTCACAAATGTCTTTTTAACTCTATCAGAAATCAAGAAATACGGAATCCAAATAGCAGCGCGGAAAACGCTCCTAATAATTTCCTTGGCAGTATCGTAGTCATCTTCACTAGTAAAAAGATCTCCGTTAATAGTATAAGCAAAAATCGCATCTAACACTATAAATATCAAGGTACTTGCATACAAAATAACCATAAGCCTTGGCACTGATGATCTTCTTTCAAAAAACAAAACTATTAATACCGTAGAAAAAACAATACGCACAAGATTAATGACTAGCTCCATGGCGATTAGAATTACACTTGGCTTCCCTTGAATCCCTTCTGTATTCCATAATGTCGCCCACGTATAGGCATCATAAAAGCCATCTTCCATCACTAAGGTTATTAATAATATAATTGGGGTTAACACCAGCCCAATTGCAACAATTACAAGCCAACCACCTATGGGTTTTGCTCGTGCATCTTTAACTCTAGGTTCCACATCATAGTACACGTACAGTTTATAAGCACCATACCCTGAGAACCCTAGTGTCAAAAGAGTGAGAAGCATAGCTACCCAACTTATTCCAGAATTATCAGCACTCTCTGCAAGTCCTTGGTTATAGGTCAGGAAATAGGATAGATCACTTCTTATTTCTTCGTGCTGTGTAATATATTCTTGTACATCCTCAACAGGGACGAAATCAGTCTTTCGACTATAATTATGTGTAACAAGTACTTTATTGAGGTAAGATTCTACCGCATAATCATAGGTAAAATAATCACTTTCAACAGTATTTGTTGAAGCTTCTACGCTCCACTCTTCCGGTAAGTTGACAGAAATGTCGTAAGAAATAGACGCTGGATATCCTATAAAATAAGGCGCCGTTCTTGCGGGTGATTTTGAAACGGTGGTGTACTCTTCGAATGCGAGTGGATATATTTCAAAGTATAGTAATTTGTCATTTTCCGACGACTTTTGCCATAAAGAATCAATCGTATACTTTTCTCTTACAATAAACTGATTGCGTGCCCCCCTAAAGTCTTCGATAGTTATTTTATCGTCTGCTTTAATTGTTGGGAACAACGAGCTATAAAACTTCACATAGTCCTTTTGAATGGAAGCATTACTACGTCTAGCAAAATCTGCACGTGTATTATCTGCCTTACTGCCATTGTACGTAGTTACTATGGTTAGTGAACCGCCACCATTAATTTCATTGATATCGTAAATTTCTTGGATCTCGATGCCGCTATCCTCATCATAAGGAATATCTACCAAACTATCTTGCCCCGGTTTTAGTACTAAGCCTTTTTTGTAGTTAGGAAAAGAGCGATTTGCAATTCCACCTCCTTGATTTGAGATGGTAGGATCAATATAATAGTCTTTCCCTTCAAATGAATAATTTACAACACAGTGATTAAAGAGATTTGGCGATGGCATGCTGTCACCTATAGTTTCCCCATTTGATGTACTCACAAGCATAGGATATGCTTCAACACCTCTATTTTCCAGCAGTCCGACTAATAAAAGTGATTTGCCTTTACAATCCCCGTAACGTTGATTAAGAATCTTTAGTGGTGATTCTGGTGTATGCGAACTCAATCCATTTTCAAAACCAAAATATCGAATATCATCTTGTACAAAATCAATGAGTTGTTGAATTTGATTCGCCTTGGTTACTTCAATATCTGTACTCTGTAAAGGAATACTTTGATTGGCAAGTTTTGACAATTGCGCTTTGTCTTTTTTAGACAGTTGATAGAGCTTTCCATATTGTTTTACAATATCGTCCCAGCTACCATGAGTGCTTATGAGTACCCTTGGATAATCATCAAACCAGGAAGGCGTATTCGTATCATAAAACTTAGCCTCCACATCTTTTTTAGACCATTCATACACGATTCGATCACCTATCGTCTTTATTTCGGGTTTTTCTGCACCATATTTATAATCAAACTGTGGCGTTTCATTTTTATTAGTAACTATCCGGTAATGAAGACTTCCAAAAGGAATGCCATATTGCATATTAAAAAGCACTCCATAATCGCCTTCATAAACAGGGTTTCCACCTCGTATCGTATACGAATAATCCAGAATATCACCCGCTCTAATGTCTATTAGATTCACAATACTGGTGAGTCTTCCGTCATATAGTTTACGTTCGAGATTAGACTCCCTTTGAACCGTTTGTATGGTATTTAAATCGAGTTTATTGATCCTTTCTCCATCCCGGATCACGTCCATTTTATGAAAGAATAGTTGTTCATACTCAGGATCAAATTCAAAAGTCAGGTCAGACAATTGGGACACCCCTTCACTATTCAATACCTTAACTACGATTCTCGCATAGTACTCCTTCGTTATCGCATTTACTTGAGTGTCTGAAAGCAAATAATAATATCCACTTTGATCCTCTTCTTGAAATGTCGTTGTATAAAGTGCCTCTTCAACCCAATTAGGCGTAGCAGTCTTGATCGGTTTCTGTGCACAAACACCACAGATGATGAACACAAAAAAGAGCATTGTATAATATTTCAAGGTAGATGGAGTATTTTTCATTAGCGCGTGGAGATAATCTTTCTTCAAAGATCACAAAACGTATTTGAGCTAGTTTCATCGTGATTTTATGCTTTCGCGAAAGCATCCCTTAAACATATTTTACAAACCCTTTATTCTTTTAAACTAATTTGATATCA
>JBLHXM010000124.1:0-7203 GCA_047630395.1 Dokdonia sp. | reverse complement strand
CCACCATAAAGGATCGTTAGATCATCGGCAATCGCCAAATTGGATGTTTCTGCCACTGTTTTTCTTATAAAAGCATGCATGTCCTGAGCTTGTTCTGGAGAAGCTGTTTCACCAGTACCAATAGCCCAAACAGGTTCATAAGCCAATACGATATGTGCCCATTGATCATTTGAAATATGAAAGAGGCCATTTTTGAGTTGGCTCGCTACGACTTCAAAATGTTTTCCACTCGTACGATCGTCTAATTCTTCTCCGAAGCAAAAGATCACACGGAGTCCATGTTTCAGTGCGGTATCTACTTTTTGAGCAAGTAGGCTATCACTTTCGTGAAAATATGCACGGCGCTCACTATGTCCAAGAATCACGGTTTCTACACCGACACCTTTCAACATACTTGCTGAAATTTCTCCAGTATAGGCCCCATTTTCAGCTTGATGCATGTTTTGAGCCGCTACCTTAATATAGCTTTCGCGAAAGCGCTCCACGGAAGCGTGTAAATTGATGGATGTTGGTGCGACAATAACTTCTGCAGATCCAGTATTCTTCTTATGCTCTAATGCATCGATAAGATCTAGGGTTTGTGCCAAATCATTATTCATTTTCCAATTTCCTGCTACAATATTTTTTCTCATAATCTTTCATCGTTCGCTATAACGAACTCCTTATTTTGTGGTTGTTATTATCCTCAAGCTACCATCAATCTATCACAAAAGTCGCTTTTCAAATGCATAAAAGCAACCTATTTAATAGCTATTACACGAAAACGTTTGATATGGGTTTAGCGTTTTGTTTGGGAGTTTTATAACCTACTAATCCCTGTTGGATGCTTTGGCTTATTCTTTTTACAAGGAGGTAGTTGTATAAAAGGACTCGAATTTAGAACTTTATGTGAAGTCTTAGGTCGCATCGTCTTGGGGCTTGTCGTCCTGCTTCTAATTGCTATTGGCCTTTTTTGAATTTGGAATTTCAACCGCTTATTCCATCTTCACTTTTGGATCCAGCCAACTATACATTACATCGACCAAAATATTAATAAGGATAAAAAGACTGGCAATAATAAGAACGGCACCCGTAATAACAGGAAGATCTTTGGTGTTCAAGGCATCTACGATTTCTTTTCCAAGTCCGTTCCATCCAAATATGTATTCAACAAATACGGCTCCCGCGAGCATAGAAGCAAACCAACCTGAAACAGCTGTAACCACAGGGTTTAAGGCGTTTTTTAAGGCGTGCTTTTTAATGATTTGTACGGTCGACAATCCTTTTGCTTTGGCAGTGCGGATATATTCTTGATTGTATACTTCTAGCAATGAATTCCTCATAAGTTGGATAACCACTGCTAATGGTCTAATACCAAGCACTATGGCTGGGAGGATGAGGTTTTTCCATTGAATGCTTATGCCTTCTCCAAAATCGTCCATGGCATAGAGGCTTCCGGTCATATTGAGATTGGTGTACCTGTGTAGTACATAACCAAAAAGCCAGGCAAAAAGAATAGCGCTAAAAAAACTAGGCACACTCATTCCAAAGGTGCTGATGACTTGAATACTCCTATCAATCCATGTATCTCGATATTGCGCTGAAATGATGCCAAAGAAAATACCCAAAAGAATCGCAATCGTAATGGCACTCACAGCGAGTACAATCGTATTAGGTAAGGTTTCTGCAATGACTGCAGAAACTGGTTTTCCAGTCTTCTGAAAACTCTCCCGTAGATATGGCCGCTTTGCAACAAGCGTCCATGTAGCCCCTCCAAAAAGGGCTGTCTCATGATACTTTCCAGGGGTCAAATAGGTGAAGTCGTCAGTATTTGTACTATGTAAAGAAATAGGAGAGAGGTCGTTGAGATAGTAGCGATACTGCGTTGACAAAGGTTGGTCAAAACCATACTTCTTACGCACATTGGCCAGCATTTCTTCGTTTTGATTCTCGCCGAGCATCATCTTGGCAGCATCATCTGGTAGCCAATTGAGTAATAAAAAAATAACAGTGACCACCCCAAATAAAGTGAGTAGTGCATAGCCCATTTTTTTAAGCAAGAATCCTAACATTAATTGTTGGGTATGGATGTGAGTCTATGTTGTTCCGCTTGTTCTAAAGTTAAAACTTCATATTCAAAATCATCGCCAAAAAGATCTTTTCCATAGGTCTCAATGCTTTGTATAAAACCGGCTTCTTCACGGCGTTTATTCACGTTTTCTGAATCTTCAATAGGCCAAATCATATTGGGTGTATTATTATACGTCATGCCTTGAGTCCCGTATACCTGCATTTCACCTTTTTCCATAAGGAAGCGATCTTCCATCATTGCCACCAATCGGAAGGGTAGTTCGTCTGCTTCTCCAGCTGCTTTGATTAGCGGTAAGTATTCTCCAATCTTATTTGAATGTTGAATCACATACCAGGCAGTGGTATTCGTCGGAGTGCCCACCATGGTTTTGCCGGGGTAGCCTTTCGTTTTAAAAATACGTTCAATCATATGGAGATTACTCGTGTCGATTGCAATTTGTCGCGTCCACAAATCTCCAGTATAATCTTCAGGTGATAAACCCATTTTTTCTCCCAAAGTTTTGCGTTCTTCAGTGCCTGTAACCTGCATTAGTTTACGGTATTTTTGATCCAAAACTGAGATGCTATCCAAGGTGAATTTCAACTCCAAGTCTAAATTTGGATTGGCAGTTGGCAATGATTTCAAGCGAAGGTCTTCTGCATCATTATAGTGAAGTTTCTGGACGATTGTTCCTTTTTCTAAACTCACAATCCCAGGATTTGCTCTGATGATTGTTTTCAAGGCGGTCTCATCTGTAAAGTAGAAGTCAAATGGGAGTTTGTACGCTTTCGCGAAAGCGTTGTTCACCTGTTCACTCGAAGACGTCAATCCAATAACTTTATATCCAGCTTTCAACGCTTTTTCAGCCGAACGCTTAATATTACCATAACCTTCTCTTTCTGTCTTGTCCAAATTGTAAGCGACAATGACTAAAAGGTTCTCTGTCTCTAAGAACTGTGCCGTGTAATCTTGTTCTCCACGTTCAATAGTAAAATCATGGACTGGGGGCTCATAACCTTCAGAGATCATCTCTGTGTTATAGTCTAGGAACGTCCCGCCTTCTACTTGCGGATATCCGCCAGATGTAGTAATTACTTTGTCCTTTCCATCTACTTCAAAACGCCAGTTGTATTCAAAAACCGCCTCTGGTGCTCCTTCTGGAACCGTCATGTTTTCGGTAATGTTTGAACCTTCATTATAGGCTCTGAAATCTAGCCAAGGTAAATGCATGAGTACGTGGTACCCAAATAGCATACAGGCAATAAAAGAAGTAAAGACTAAAATGCTTCGCGTCATTCTAGAAAAGAGTGGAGTAATGTATTTCTTGCCAAAAATTAGAAAGAGGATCAGTACTAAGAGGATGACATCCTTTATAAAGGATTCCCAGGGCACTAGTGGAATCGCATCTCCAAAGCAACCACAATCTGTCACCTTATTAAAGTAGGCAGAATAGAAGGTTAAGAATGTAAAGAAAACAATCATTGCCAGCAACAAACCTAGGGTCCATTTTTTTGCATATCCTATTAATAATGCTACTCCTAGAAGTACCTCTGTGATGACCAAAACAATAGCAATGAGTAAGGCATAGGGGGATAAGAATTCAAGATTTAACACTTCAGGACTGAAGTAATCTTGTAGTTTATAACTGAATCCTACTGGATCATTTAATTTGATAAAACCACTAAAAATGAACAAGGCACCTACTAGAAAGCGGGCAATGGAAATGAGTATTTTCATAGTTTGGAATGGCAGTTGCGCCTAACTTTTATGATTATTCGTCTAATAAGATCAATGCAAAAACTGCATAATTTATCATGTCTTGATAGTTGGCATCTATACCCTCAGAAACCAAGGTTTTCCCTTTATTGTCTTCTATTTGCTTTACACGTAAGAGTTTTTGTAGGATCAGGTCGGTGAGTGAACTCACACGCATTTCGCGCCAAGCTTCACCATAGTCGTGATTTTTGGCAAGCATTAATGCTTTTGTTATGGCAATTTTTTCATCGTAGGCTTTGGTTGCTTCATTGAGATCAAGATCCGGTTGTTCAACTACGCTACGCTCCAATTGTACGAGTGCCATCACACTGTAATTAATAATTCCAATGAATTCGGATGCTTCCCCTTCGTCAACTTTTCTTTCAGCGTTTTGTTGTAAGCCTCTAATGCGTTGCGCTTTGATGAAAATTTGATCGGTAAGACTCGGCAGTCGTAAAATACGCCATGCACTTCCGTAATCTCTCATTTTATTGATAAACAGGGATCTGCAGATAGTGATTACTGCATCGTATTGGGCCGCTGTATCCTTCATAGGGTATCTTAGAGTTTATGTAAATTTCGCTTAAAATAGTTAATATAAAAAATGAGGTTGTAAGTTTGTTATGTTCACTCTTATTTTTGAGTAAGTGCCAACTTAAACTTTCCCCGATGACCATCAATTGCCAAGGAACCTTGATTGATTTACAGAGACCAAAGGTGATGGGTATTTTGAACCTCACTCCGGACTCTTTTTATGATGGAGGGAAGTATGATTCACCGGAATTGGTGCTACGCCAGGTGGAACTAATGTTGAATGCCGGTGCTACTTTTATCGATGTTGGGGCCTATAGTTCAAGACCTGACGCCAATCCGATTTCAGAAAATGTAGAACGAGATCGATTGATTCCCATGGTCGAACTATTGGTTAAAACATTTCCAGGCATTCGCTTGAGTATTGACACCTTTCGTGCAAGCGTCGCCAAAGCTGCTATCGAAGCAGGAGGGATGCTCGTGAATGATATTAGTGGGGGTGTTTTGGATAAAGCGATGCTTGAAACGGTGGGCGCATTAAAAGTCCCTTATATCATGATGCATATGCGAGGTACGCCTCAAACGATGAAAACCCTGACCGATTATAAGGATGTTACGCAAGAAGTTTTGCGATTTTTTGGCAGACAATTGGCCCGAGCTCGGTCTCATAAAATAAACGACCTTATCATTGATCCTGGTTTCGGCTTTGCTAAAACTACAGAACAGAACTTCGATCTTTTAAGCAAATTAGAAGCTTTGGGTATTTGTGAAGTTCCAGTTTTGGTGGGTGTTTCTAGAAAATCGATGATCTATAAAACCTTAGAGGTTAGCCCTCAAGAAGCATTAAACGGCACCTCTGCCTTACATATGGTTGCTCTGCAAAAAGGGAGCGCTATTTTACGTGTTCATGATGTGAAGGAAGCTATGGAGTGCATTAGGCTGTTTGAGATGCTATAGTTTGCTTTCGCGAAATTGCGGTTTGGAATAGCGTTCGTATTGAAAGTACATAAGTCAAGAAAAAGACAGCAGAATATAGCGCTTGGAGTATAGTCGCTTATTTTGGTATAGTGGTTTAAGTCCTTCGAGGGTCTAAAACTTAAACTTTAAATTTTCCATTAAAAAGAAGTTGCTAAGCTTCTTCCCCTTCGGAGGAGATGTCCGTGCGACAGAGGGTGCTTTTAGGGATCATTAGAAAATCCTTATTTCATAGTCCTATGTCCTATGTCATGACTCTTTATTCTAAACAACAAATCCCAAATTTTTACATTTAGGATTTGCTCTTTACTCTATATGCTATTGCTCCACTATCGTTTGAGTGCAAAATGGCCTGTAAAGGTCCTTTGGGATCCTTCATTGACTCCATCGGGTTCTGTAAACTCTACTCTGAACCAGTAGTCATTAGAGGGTACGGGTTGTCCATTATAGGTTCCATTCCATCCAGGTCCTTTTGGACTGAGCTGCTTGAGCAGTTTCCCATAGCGGTCAAAAATGAAAATCTTCGCATTGAGATTAGGTGCACTTCCTAGTCCGAGGATGTTCCATGTATCATGGAATCCATCTTGATTAGGTGTAAAGAATCGTGGGTAATCGATGATGCCAACTTCCACTGGTGTCGCCTCACAATTCCCATCTACACGACGGCCGTACACGATATGATCTCCTGGGCGCACATTGGTAAATGTGAGTCCGCTCTGGAAAGGCCCATCATCAATGGAAAATTCATAGTCGGCAGCACCAAAACCTGTGATGGTACTTTCAATGACTTGCACCGTATATAAACCGTTGGAGTTGAAACTATCTTCTAAGACTTCCGCTTCAAAAAGTGGTGCGCTTATAGGGGTATAACTAACTCCTGCTAGATACTCACAGCTAGTGATCATTCCAGTTACTATATCTTCATAGGTAGCGGTAACGGTTACGGTATAATCTCCGATCTGTGTGACTTCTATTGTTGGATCTTGAGAGAATAGATTCCCATTGAGATACCAGAGATAGCTATAACTCGCTCCTGGGACCACCGTTTCTGGTGTGGCATCCAAAGTAATTGGATCCAGCACTTCCCCTGTGGTTGGGTCTACACAAATATCACCTCCTTCTTGAGTGAGATCGGTAAATGGTGTCGCCTTGACAGAAATCTCAAAGAATACCGGCGGACTAGAAGCGCAGGTGGTCAAGGTGTTTTGAGTCACTGCCCAAATAGTTTGCGGGTTGCTGGTATTAAAAAAGATATCAGGATCTGTAATAGCATTGGAGTTACTCAGTGCATCAGCTGCGGTGGTAAAGTAATTTACCTGCGTATTTCCATCCAAAGGTCCATCATTGATGACTTCATTTTGCGTAGTAAGATCAAATTCTCCTACCCCTGCTAATGGAATTCCATTGGCCTGTGTTGGATCTGGTTCTACTACTTCACAGGCCATCAATGGTCCTGGTGTTGTTGCGACTGGTCGTGCCTCGATAATGATCTCTTCAAAAACAATCACGTAACAGCCTGTCACCTTGTTTTCAATACGAATCCACAGTCCGTTGTTGGGTGCAGCCACTTCTGTATACTCATACGGACTGGTTAAGGCAAAAGCATCATTGTCTGCTTGGGATTGATCTAAGTGGTAGGTGATATTAAAATCTGTTTCTTGCTGTGGCGCAGCCAAAAGACCAATCTCACTTGCAATGATATCTAAATTCAGAATCCCAACACTGTCATCACCATCTTCTTGCTCACAAAATACATAAGGATCTGTAATATCTGGATTGATCACCGGTAATGGGTGAATGATAAGATCAAAAGTAACAATCACAAAACAAGTGTTTCCTGGTACCGCTGTAGGATCATGATCTACACGAGCATAAATGGTCTGTCCATTGGG
>JBLHXM010000123.1:0-7289 GCA_047630395.1 Dokdonia sp. | reverse complement strand
TCCTGATTTCCATGCAATCGCACCAATGCTTCTAGGTTATTCTTGGCAATGTATGTTTCTAATTTTTCACGTTCAGCCCCATCTCCGTACATATCCAATACGCATGGAATTCCTGACGCATTGCATTCTGCTATCCATTGTACGGCATACATGGGCCCTTTCCCAGTTACTAAACTGCCTACAAAAAGTATTCGAAATGGACCATCGTAATTAGGTGTGCTAAGCGCTGGTATCGCCGAATTGGGATAGGTAGCTGTAAAAAAAGATTTGATATTCTTGCTTTGGTTGGGCCAATCTCCATAGACTAATACTTGCATATTTTTTGTCCATCGCTCGCTGCTCAACATTCTTTTTTGCAAACGATAACTCCAAGGTTGTGTTGCTTTTGGATCCCAGTTACCAGCATATTTGGCCGTTTTCTTTTTGGATGGGAATAACAGTTGCACAAAAGTGGCAATTAATCCAATATTACCCGGACAACGTAAATGGATGTGATCTGCTTTTTTCATAGATCGGTACATTTTATACGCTATTCCAGGTACTTGAAATATGGTTTTGAGGAGATGACTTGTGCTGCCCAATTGAATAAACGGAACAGAAACTATCTCCAAATCTTGCTTTGTAAAAGGAGCAATCAACAACGGTTTTTCATATACCGTTGGGCAGAGAATTGTTACTTCATCTACTTTCGAAAACCAAAGATTCATTTCTTTGACATAGGGAGCATACGCATGATAAACATCATCCTTATAAAGTGTGGGCGCATTTGTGATAACCAAAAACCCCATTAAATATATCCCTTAGAATTATTGGTACTCACCTGCGCTGCTGGCACACCCATGACGGTTGTTCCAGAAGGAACATTAGCGATAACCAGTGAATTTGCAGCAATCACGACATCGTCACCAATGGTAATATTTCCAGCAACAGTTGCACTCGCGCCTATGTATACATTGTTACCAATAATAGGAACACCACGGTTTTCCCCGCGGCCACTTACTCCAATAGTGACGCCTTGAGATATATTACAATTATCTCCAATAACGGTCTTTGAATTGATAATAATACCTCCAAAATGTCCAATATAAAAATGTGTTCCTATTGTGGCGCTGTATGGAAGCATTATACCCGTTATTATTTCGATATGCTTCTGCACTAGAACGCCCCACAAAAGTAATGGCATTTTAAAAAGCTTGGGCAGTGAGCTTCTATAAATTCGGTTGAAGAAGCGATACCAAAAAAGCGCCCAAAGTCCTTGCTGTGTAAACAGAAGAACAAGCACAGGACGGCCGCTGTATTTTTTATATTTTTCTATGTCTTTAGTAAAACGCATACTGTCTTTCTATGAACGTTTAGGTCTGTTAAATATAAGGCTTCCCCAGCCAGCAAAGCGACCCATGGATTCTTGAAATGCTGCTTTTTTATCATTCCCAGTGATGACATTACTAAAGCGCACCATGGTTAAGACAAAAGAAGTCGCGTTCCAGCGCAGGCGCTGCTTCAAGGTTGGCATTGAATATTTACATCGCCAGACATACCAGCCATTACGCACGACCATCTTACCGTATTTAAAGTGGTTGGGCCTACCAGATGCTTCGTGATAATGTGCTAATCGCGCATTTGTATTTACATATTGAACCCCATATTTTGCTACATCTAAACAGAAATCGGCGTCTTCATATAAGCCATAGCCTTCAAAATAGGTAGAGAAAGAACTGTGTTCAAACACTGATCTTCTAAAAGACATACTACAGCCCATCAATAACTCTGCAGGGTATATTTTTCCCGAAGGTGGCAAATAACCAACGGGTCTTCCATGAGATCCAGATGGCATGAGGCCTGGAGCGTCGGGCTCTATTAATCCTAATTTTGAACGTAATTTATAGCGTGCACCCTCTGTACGGTAAAATCCATCATAAACAAAATAATTTGCCGACTTCCCCTCACTCTCTTCCAAAGGTGTCCAAGATACCTCATTAGTAATAAAACCACCCACGCCAAGGGCATCTGGTTTTTCAATAAACGTTTGTAAGATCACTTCAAAATAGGTGGATTCTAAAATCACATCATCATCCAAGAAGCAAACGATATCACAGCTCAGGTCGACCAAGTCAATCCCAAAATTACGCTGCCGTGTCAAACCACGATCGGCCTTTGATACTAAATGATATTGAAGATTCTTCCAACTTTCTGATGCCAAAACATCCTGAGTAGCTGTATCAAGAGACCCATCAATGATTAAGATCTGATCAGGGTAAGCCGTTTGTTCATTGACCGAAGCCAACAACTTCAAAACAGCTTGAGGTCGTTGATAGGTACAAATAATCAAACATGCTTTTAATGGAGACACAGGCTAAAGTTTTATACGATCATGAATAGTGCAAAAATAGGATTCTCGCGTCAATTGGGAAATCCATAAGGCTCTATTCCTTTTTTGAATAGCCTCAAATTCTTTTATTCCTGTAGCCTCATGCCATTGCTGTAAACGAACCTCCATTGGCATTGAGGCATCTATGATCACCGTGTGTAAGCTCCAATCAATAGCATCAGCCAGGGGCAGTTTCACATTAGTATCAATGAGCAGTGGAATTCGTCCAGAGGCTAAAACCTCATAAAAGCGAACAGAAAAATTGCCTGCTCCCCTAACGCAAAGGGTATACGGGCTAATAAAAATATTATTAAAAAAGGCTGTCGTGGTTTCAGCACGTTGCTCAGGACTAGTAGCTCCAGCACGGTATAGATCCCGGGGAATAAAAATAGTATCAATTTCTGGATGCCGTTCTAGTTGGTTCAAATACTTTTTCCTGAGATAAGCGGCAGGGTAAAATATTTGTCCATCTGTAGGCTCTTTCCCTATCACGCGTCTCAAATTACCATATAATGTAGCCGCTAAGGCCTTTCCATATACTTTTAAACTTGTACTTGAGAACCCCACGAAGCCTACTTGCGGAATTAAAGGTTTAGGGAGATAGAAGGGTTTTATTTTTTGAAGGGTATATGGATCTTGAATAAAAGCTGGCATCACCTCTGTACTCGAAGGGAACTTTGACTTAAAACCGCCAAAGCGAAATTGTGTTATCCTAGAATCCATTAATGTAATCCCATAGTCACCAGATGTATACACCCAAACGGGTCTATTGTAATTTTTCCATTTTTCAAGAATGTCTAATACACCCCTTGACTTTCCATGTTTAAAAGGTCCATTGATATCTATAGGATACACAAAGATGTCTGCATCTTCCGGTGCATCTGTAAAGCTATAATAAATCGCTAAACGTGGATCTGGTTCTTCATTATAGTGCATGTCAAAAAGCAAAGGAAAGACATGCGGTCTATTTTGAGGTGTGAGCAATGATTTTACTGTAAATACTTTAATCATAGCTTGGCTGCCCATATTTTACTTGCTTCCCATCGCGCTGAAGCCAACGTATAAAAAGCAAATGGATTGATTGATTTGGCCGATCGAAAGGCCTTTAAAAATAGCACCAATTTATAGCCGAGCAATTGCTTAGGTGTATAATTTTTTTGACGGTGATACATGATTTGAGGAGACGGCTTTGGTTGGATGTCATCATCCTGCCAAGGAAAAATATGCGGCTGTCTAAATCCGCCTACCGGCGCTTTAAGATGCTCCAATTGAATTTGAGGAGCATACAGAACATCATAGCCTGCCTGTCTGATCTGTATTCCAAAATCTACATCTTCTCCATAGCCGTGTTCCAGGGACGTATCGAAACGTACATTATCTAAAACTTCCTTATGAACTACAGAACAGCCTGAGCCAAAAGACTCCCATTGCTTAAAGGCCTTCATCTGCTCTACCTCTCCTTGCTGAAGGCAGGCCAACGTAATTGCTTTTGCCTTTGTCGTTTCCACAACTTTTGCAATTTCCTCGATGAGATCAGGCGGGCATCGAATATCATCATCAAAAAATAATACCCAGGGTGATTGCACTGCTGCAATCGCTATATTACGGGCATTGCAGGCGCCTGTTTCATGAATAAAATGATGCTTAAGCGCAAAGGGCCAAGATTCGGTTGTGAGATAATTCAGTGCTGTTATGCCTCCTGGATCCTGATCTTGTTCTACGATAATAATATTTTTGGGCACGATTGTTTGAGCACTCAAATCTTTCAATACATCGTGTAAATACTTTTCTCTACCTATGGTCGGAATAATAACATCCACCTCCAAAGATGATTGGGCAGTACTCGGCTCTTCATATTCTAAGGTGTCAAAGTCAACTTCAAGTTCCTTTTTTTTATACAGTTGCGCTTTCGCGAAAGCGTACAACGGAAAACGTCCATCAAAGAGCATGTGTGACATTAAAAGTAACAATGTCCACCGTTTTTTATAATGTTCACTCACAAATCGATACAGAAGCAATGTACTCATTTGTTTTCCTTCTCGCTCAGGCAACGCATCCATATACATTCGATAACAACAAAGACCTTGCGGCCGCAATTGGATCGCTATACTTTGAAGCCAATAAACAAAATTCTGTGTACGCGGATACGTTGATTTTGGTATTTTTTTTAGCAGCGAACTATGCATAACTCCCATGCGATCTGTCATCTGCCAAGTGGGATAAATATCACCCTTTCCCGTCGTGATAAAAGGGCCATCTTCTACATAGCCAATATCTGAAGTCATATAACTTTCGCAACGAGGCCCAGCGGTAAGTAGGGTATTATGATGTCGCAGGTATTTTTTAAAGTCGTCAAAGGGAATACTGTGTGCATCCATTTCATTAGAAAAATAGATCCAAAAATCTTCAAACTGTTGTCCCAAAGCCTCTAAAACCTCATAAATAGTCTTCCCAGAAACCGCAACAGATTGATCACCATGATCTCTTACAGATACTACCGTATCCGTATCTGACAAGAGGACATACAAAACTTTTGAGATCATATGGACTGGTTAAAGATGGTAATAGGCATTGCCGTTTTAAGGCGGGTTTCAACTAGTGGAACATTTCGAATAAAGATAGTATTAAACTGAGACCTATTATAATTTTCCAAAGGCAGTAGTTTTCTCGTAAACGGATCGTAACTAAAGGCAGAAAAACCATTCGATGCGAGCAGGTCGACAAGGGTTTGGTCCTCAATCCCAAAGGTCTTTCCTGAATCGTTTAATTCCATGATGACAGCATTGAGGCTTGGGTTCTTCAACAATTCATTAGCACCCTGCAAAGCCTGATATTCATAGCCTTCCACATCCATTTTTAATAAACGAATAGGCAGATCGGTAGTTAGGTTATCCAAAGTGATTACCTCAACCTGTACCGCATTTGGGTAGTTTTCAGTCACCACACGATTCATTACTGTGCGGTCTGTCGAAAAATAGAGACTCCCATTTTCAGAACCAACGCCGCATCTCAATGCCTGGATACGATCTTGAAGCCCATTAAGTGCTATTTGTCGCTGCAACTTAGTAAAGGTAATAGGGACGGGCTCGATGGTCGTCGTTGTACATTGTGTGATTCCTGCAGCTAGTAAAGAGAAATGCCCCAAATTTGCTCCAACATCTAGAAAATGATCTTCAGCACGTAAAAAATGTAGCAAGAACATGGATTCTGAAAACTCATAAAGTCCATAATAAATATTCCCGACGATACCTGCATCGCCTTTCTGAACCTCTAATTGCAACCCTTGAATCCACCGATAACGATAGCTTTTTGATATGTACATTAACCCATTAAAATACACATATCTACCTAGAGCAGATAGAGGGCTATGCTGAGTCAGCGGATGTTTTCGCATCATAGCATACCTTTTTTGCAGCTTCTGAATCATTGTTTTCATACTGCGCCTGGGTTAATCACTTTCGAATAAAAATCTATATTCTTTTTTAGGATTTGCTCTTTTGAGAAATGTGCTAATAAATGCTTTCTAGCTTGCTCCGCCATTTGGTTTCGGTTCTGAATTTCCGTAAGCTGTTTATTTAATGCCGCACTCAGACTACTGATGTCATTAGGGTCTACCATATAACCAGTTTTTCCATTGATCATTAATTCTTTGGCCCAACCAATATTGCTCGTTACCAATCCTTTTTCCATTGCCATGGCTTCTAGCCAAGTCATCGGAAAGGCCTCTGCGAAGCTTGGCAGACAGATGACCGCGGCTTCTGCGATATATCGTTGAACTTGGTCATAAGGTACCGCCTCAAGGAAGGATACCCGGGACATTGCCTCTTCAGTCAATACTCCTTCAATTAATTGCTTCGTAGAAACTCCGGTTTGAGCATCCCGTACATCTTTGCCTAAAAACAGCAAATGAGCTTCAGGGTTTGTTTTGAATACGGTGTTGAAGGCTTCCGCGAGTGCCAAGACTCCTTTTTTGCGAATTACAGATCCAAAATTGAGAATATGACCTTCCTTGACAGGTAGATGCTGAGGCAGGAAACGATCTGTATCTATAAAATTTGGGAGTACCGTCATAGCCGTTTGTATACCAAAAAGCGATTTGGTCACTGTGGCTGTATACGCGCTCACCGATGCGATAGCGGTCGCTCTCATTAATGCTCTTTTCTCAAAGAAGAAGTTTTTCTTTTTTTGTTTACGCCCTTCCAAATGACAGAAATACGTATCCGAACCATGTAAACGGATAACAACAGGCACCCTATATTTCATAAATGCCGTAATTCCGGTCCAGTCGGCAGCCTCAATCAGAGAAATTCGTTGCTCTTTAATCACTCGACTTACATAGGTATTGACATGTTTCCGATACCGGTAAAAGCCTCCAAATTTATATGCTTTGTGTTGGATAAGGTGAAGTTGAATCCCATCAGCATCCAAAACCTTGTTTTCTTTTTGGCTATACACAAACACGGTCACCTTAATTCCCTTGTCTTTAAGCCCTTCCGCTATATTTTTTATACTCGTACCTATACCCGCGCTATGGATGACAGCTGGATGTGGGTATTCGGGGGCTAAAAAACCTAGATGCATGCTGCAATGATTTTATCTATCTCTTCCCAGATACGTGTACTGGCATTCTGAGCTGGATGTTCATTAATCACCTTAAACCACTCTTCGGCTTCCTTTGTTGCCGTTGCTCCATCATTCAAAAGTTGTAAAAGACCTTCCTCCAAGGCATCAGGATGCGACATCCAAATAACCGATTTTGACGATGGCATAGATCTGAAATGTACATAATCGTAGAGATAAACACCTTGTTCTGCCGTCTCTTCTGAATTGAGGTAGTTATAGTTCATATAGGCACAAGGTTTCCCATGGGCAGCATAATCAAATACCATACTTGAAGCGAGGTTGATCACGCCCTCTGTAT
>JBLHXM010000122.1:0-7514 GCA_047630395.1 Dokdonia sp. | reverse complement strand
GCGCATCATTTGTGGTGGCTATTGGATTGGCATTCACGGTAATTGTAAAT
Source organism: Dokdonia sp. (assembly GCA_047630395.1). Taxonomy (GTDB): domain Bacteria; phylum Bacteroidota; class Bacteroidia; order Flavobacteriales; family Flavobacteriaceae; genus Dokdonia. The sequence goes on along the minus strand of JBLHXM010000122.1, from coordinate 7,464 downwards.
GGATCCGTTCCTAGACATCCATTAGCATCTATGTAGGTAATGCTTCCATTATAGATAGCAGGGGTAGGTGCTACAGGAATTGTATATGAAGCACCTGTAATTGGCACGGCTGTTAATATATCGGCAACATCTGTAAAGCCTTGTGCTTCTGCTGCTGGATCATAGTCGATGAAATAATTGATAGGAGTCCCTGTTGTGATGGTCAGTACAATAGGTTCTGTGATAACCCCTAGACAAGCAGCCACATCATTGGTCGTAGCTACAGGATTTGCAAATATTTCGATAGTGAAAGGATCTGTGCCCGAACAACCATTGGCATCTACATAGGTAAGTGTACCATTGTAAACACCTGGAGTTCCTAACGCAGGAATCACATAAGCAGCGCCCGCGATGGTGACAGGGGTAGTCGCATCTGCAACATCTGTAAAGCCAGCAGCTTCCCCCGCTGGATCATAATCGATGAAATAATCTATTGGAGCTCCTGTTGTTGTGGTTATCACAATATTTTCAGCTATAACACCTTGACATACTTGAACATCATTTGTAGTTGCTACTGGGTTTTCAAAGATTTCAATGGTAAATGCATCGTTACCAGAACAACCGTTTCCATCTAAATAGGTAATGAGTGCATTATAAACACCTGGCGCTCCCGCAGCAGGAATTGCATAATTTGCCCCTGCAATGGCTAAGGGCGCCATTGCCGTTCCAGCATCTGTAAAGCCAATAGCTTCTGCTGCTGGATCATAATCTATAAAATATCCTGTTGGCGCACCTGTGGTTGTAGTGACAACAATAGGTGCTGTAGTAACACCTTGACACACTTGTGCATCATTGGTGGTCGCTACAGGGTTTGCATTAATTGTAATTGTAAATGTATCTGTACCGGTACAAGAAATACCTGGAGCTACAACGTCTTGATAGGTGATAATTCCATTATAAACCCCGGGCGCAGTACCTAAAGGAATGTCAAAAGTCGCGCCTAATAACGGTGTAAAAACAATGATATCAATAAGTCCTGCCGCATTGGCTGCTGGATCAAAATCAATTTGATAATTTTCTAGAGTCCCACCAGCTGTTTGTGTCAATGTTATGGGGAACGTCAGGGTGTCTTCACAGACAATAGCATCCGTTACTGTTGCAACGGGTGTTGCATTGATCGTTAGGTCAAAGAATAATTCTGCTTCACAGGCATCTGGGATCGCAACGTTTTCATCAAATACATAAATTCGCTGTGTACCTACCGTTGTAAAAGGAATCGTCCAATCTATCAATACTGCAAGTCCAGAGAACTGTTCATCGGTATAGTATTGCGGATCGTTTAAGTTGGCACCCGAAATGGTAGCTGGATCGGGTAGTGTAAAACTATCCCCTTGACAGCGTTCAATGTCTGCAATGGGATCAATAACAGGGTTGTCTACCAGATTTACAATTATGTCGACTAAGACATTTTCACAAACACCAATTTCACTGTATACGTAGAGTCCAGGGGCATCAATAAGCGGATCAAAAACATTCCCTCCTCCAGCAAGAGCCGGTGTAAAAAAACCGGTTCCTGCTGGATTTCCTTCAATACGATCAACGAGGTTAATCGGTCCATCTAGCGTACATACATCGGTAGTAGTATCCATTGGAATTACAGCAAATCCCGAGTAATAACCGGCAATTCCTGCATTATTACTGAGCCCAATAAGTCCAGCAGCGATAGGCCCATCTGAGTCAATGGCAACATTTCCTCCACCAGGGATGGGGATTTTATACGATACCCAATCCGGTGTTCCTAGGGCAGGTTCTGCAATGGCTGTAGTAAGAACACCATTTATTCGAACTGGTTGGCCTGGTTCAGCGAGTACTACGATAGATCCAGTATAAGTGGATCCTCCAAGATTGGTTACTTCATCAACATCAGGAATAAGATTTACATCCCGTTGAAAGAAACAAGAAAGCGGTGGGATAAAATTCATACCTGGTGTCGCCGAATTCCCATTACTTCCTGCAATCACCTGATAGACGTAGGCTGGCTCCGAAGTTTCTATATACATATGTTCGTGATCCACGCCTATGTAATTAACAGCATCAATTTTTATGAAATCTCCAGGATTAACTAAGGTTGTAAGAGGCAAACCTCCATTTACTGAGACCGTAGTATTGGCAACAGTCGCAATTACTAATGGAACTTCAAGACCTTGTGTAGCACCTCCAATTCCTGCTCCAGGAACGACTAAATACTCGGTTCCAACAAGGTCAACAGGGACAATTTGATCGATACCCATATCATTTCCAAAAGCATTGATGGTATTTCCTAAAAGATTACCAACGTTTACAATGATATCGTTGTTAGAGGTAACACGCGCACCAATAAACCCTTCAAAATTATCGGGATAAGCAGAACCGTCATCGGGATCTTGCATATAACCAGAAATCACCAAAGTTTCTCCTTCCTGCATTACGCGGGAAAATCCACCAGGTTGCGTGCCAAGGCCTCTGAAAACGACTGTGTTTTCATATTCACTAAAATTAACGACCGTATTTGCTTCGAGCGCCATCACTCCAACAAAAAAGTTGCGTGAACCAGCAGCTTGAGTTATAGGCATATGACCAACTCTAAAATCTTGCCCCAAAGCATTTGATCCTTTCCCGGTCAAATAGCCTGCATGATTTCCTGCTTCTAAACGTGCACTTACATATATTTCCGCAGTTGCGGAGACTACAATCCCTCGATTTTTGAGTGGTATGTTTAATTCGCTTTCTAAGACTAAAAGATCCGTTGCGCCACCGGTGCCTGTAAAACGGATATCTCTGAACTCCGATTGTCCATTCCAAATAAAGAAGGGCGCAATAGGAGTTCCCACGTTGTCAAAAACGGGATTACCCGTCCCATCCGTAAGTTCCACACGAATTCGGTTGCCAGGGAGTAAATTATCTCCAAAAGGCGTAGAGAAGTACATGCGATGTGCCTGGACATTGCCCACTTGCTTTGTGTGCATCGGAGGGAAATAATGTGTGCTACCCAGTTGAGCAAGCACTTCGGAAACAGTGAAAAGTAGAAATAAAACAGGGAGGATGTATTTTATTTTCATGAATGTAGTTTTTTTAAATCTTTAGTAATTTCTAAAAATAATTATATAATTAACAAAATGTTAATATTAAGGAGGTTTTAACATTTAATGTGTAGCGTATTAACGTAAGTATCTTTACATTCTCAACGATTTGTAATATAAGGGTGATGTAGGTGAGTTGCCCTGCTGCCTGCCGGTCAGGCAGGTTTACGAAGGCGTATGTAAAAATCATCCCCAACTTTCATTACTTTTAAATGACTAAAAAAATAACGCTAATGACGAGCAAAGTAACTTACCTAGGGAGCTTACGTACGAATAATGAACATTTGAAATCCGGAGACATCTATCTTACAGATGCACCTTTGGATAATCAGGGGAAAGGGGAGGCCTTCTCACCTACGGATACCGTAGCTACAGGTCTTGCCAATTGTATTTTAACTGTAATGGGTATTAAAGCGGCGCAAATGGAGGTAGACCTCCAAGGAGCTACTGCTATTGTTACCAAGACGATGGCTTCGGAACCACGACGTATCTCTAAAATTGAAATCGTTATGACGTTCCCAAATGAAACAACTGATAAGACGCGTAAAATACTAGAGCATACCGCCCATACCTGTCCTGTGCACTATAGTTTGCATCCAGATATTGAAAAGATATTAGTATTTAAGTGGGTAGCTACAGAAATCAGAGATGTGATCACTAAGTAAGGTTGTTTCTTGTTAGCTATGGTTCTGGGTAGGAAGGAAGTCCTATATGCTGAAAATAATAAGCCCACTCAAGAGCGGGCTTATTCTAAGGAGATAATATGATTAAATTAGGCTTACGCCTTATTTTACTTTGTTTACGATTGCTGCAAAAGCCTCTGGGTGGTTCATAGCAAGATCTGCAAGTACCTTACGGTTTAACTCGATATCATTTGCTTTTACTTTCCCCATAAACTGAGAATAAGACATTCCGTGCATACGAGCGCCCGCATTAATACGAGTAATCCATAATGAGCGAAAATTTCTTTTATTCTGACGACGGTCTCTATAAGCATATGTCATTGCTTTTTCCACCGCATTTTTTGCAACTGTCCAGACGTTTTTACGTCTTCCAAAGTATCCTTTGGCTAGCTTCATTACCTTTTTTCTTCTGGCTCTTGAAGCAACTGAATTTACTGATCTTGGCATAATTTTAAATTTTTTTGTAGCAGGCGGTGCATCATGCACACTTTTTATTTAGCACTCATGCTCTAAAAAAAGAGCAATTTGTAATAAGAGCCCAACTCCAGGGTTTATAAATAATTTTAACCGGTTAAACGGCTTACTTCAAACGAAGCATTAGTTTAACATTAGGTGTGTCAGCCTTACTAACTAATCCATCATGCGTAAGTTTCAACTTACGTTTTTTAGATTTCTTAGTCAAAATGTGACTTTTGAAAGCGTGCTTTCTTTTGATTTTACCAGTACCGGTAAGCTTGAAACGCTTCTTAGCACTGGATTTTGTTTTCATTTTAGGCATTTGTTCCTATTTTTATAATTATCTCACTTATTCTCTTAACAAGCCCTCCTGACTATCTAAAGTAGGAGGGCCTGTTTCTTGTAATCTTAGCCCTTATATCTCAAAGGGAAAGAATGTTTATTTCTTCTTCGGAGCGATGAACATAGTCATGCGCTTTCCTTCTAGTCTCGGTAATTGTTCCACCTTGCCTAGCTCCTCAAGTTCTTGTGCTAATTTCAGCAACAAAATCTCACCTTGATCTTTATAGATTATAGAGCGTCCTTTAAAGAAAACATATGCTTTTAATTTAGCTCCTTCTTTTAAGAACTTTACAGCATGCTTCTTTTTGAACTCATAATCATGATCATCTGTTTGAGGTCCAAAACGTATTTCCTTAATCACTACTTTACTAGCTTTCTGTTTAAGAACCTTTTCACGTTTTTTCTGCTCATACACAAACTTCCTGTAGTCCATTATTTTACACACAGGAGGCTCCGCATTCGGAGAAATTTCCACAAGATCTAACTCTTGTTCTTCTGCAATTTCAAGAGCTTTAGATATTTGGTAAACACCTACCTCCACATTTTCGCCCACAAGACGTACTTCACGAGCACGAATCTTTTGGTTGATTTTGTGTTGGTCTTCTTTAATGATCCTTGCCGGACCTCTAGATCTTTTTCTACGTATTGCTATGGCTGTAATTTTTTTTAGATGTTCGCTATAACGTTCATCTGTTAAACTTCAAATGTTTTCATGGTGGCTGCAACTTCTTCTTTGATCGCTTTCGCGAAATCATCAATCGTCATACTTCCTAAATCTTCACCCCCATGTCGTCTTACAGAAATTGTGCCATCCTTCTCTTCTTGCTCACCTACGATAATCATAAACGGAATTTTTTGCATTTCTGCTTCCCGAATTTTCTTGCCCATAGTTTCGCTTCTATTATCTGCGAGGGCGCGAATTTCGTGATTTTCTAGCGAATTTAAAACTTTTTGAGCGTATTTTTCATATTTCTCGCTGAGCGTAAGAATAATAGCCTGATCTGGCATCAACCAAAGCGGGAAATTACCTCCAGTATGCTCTAATAAGATAGCGATAAACCGTTCCATACTTCCAAAAGGTGCACGGTGAATCATCACGGGTCTGTGCATTTCGTTGTCGCTGCCTTTATAAGTCAATTCAAAGCGCTCTGGTAAATTGTAGTCTACTTGGATGGTTCCTAATTGCCATTTGCGGCCGAGTGCATCCTTTACCATAAAGTCAAGCTTTGGTCCGTAAAAAGCAGCTTCCCCGGTTTCGACTGCGTAATTGAGCCCTTTGGCTTTCGCGGCATTAAGGATAGCCCTTTCTGCTTTCTCCCAGTTTTCATCACTACCGATATATTTTTCTGGTTTTTCCGGATCCCGTAAGGAGACCTGTGCCGTAAAGTTTTCAAACCCTAAAGATCCAAAAACATACAGTACAAGGTCAATAACCTTCATGAATTCATTATCCAATTGGTCAGGGGTACAAAAAATATGTGCATCATCTTGCGTAAAACCTCTTACGCGTGTTAGACCGTGTAACTCGCCTGATTGTTCATAGCGATATACAGTGCCAAATTCTGCGAAACGTTTTGGTAATTCACGGTAACTCCAGGGCCGTGCATTGTAAATTTCACAGTGGTGGGGGCAGTTCATCGGTTTCAATAAAAACTCTTCCCCTTCAGCAGGAGTATGTATCGGTTGGAAACTGTCGGCACCATACTTTGCATAATGTCCTGACGTTTCGTAGAGTTCTTTTTGACCAATGTGCGGAGAAATGACCATCTCATAGCCTTGTTTTTTCTGAGCAGCCTTTAAGAAGTTTTCCAATCTTTCGCGCAAAGCGGCACCCTTAGGTAGCCACAAAGGAAGTCCTTGGCCTACACGTTTAGAGAAGGTAAACAACTCTAATTCTTTACCCAGTTTTCTGTGATCCCTTTTTTTAGCTTCTTCTAAAAGCTCCAGGTATTCCTTGAGGTCCTTCTGTTTTGGAAAAGAAGTTCCGTAAACGCGTGTCAACTGTGGCTTGTTTTCATCTCCACGCCAGTAGGCACCGGCCACGTTCATTATTTTTACAGCTTTGATGATTCCTGTGTTTGGAATATGTCCGCCGCGACATAGATCGGTGAAGGTATCATGATCACAAAAAGTGATCGTTCCGTCTTCAAGTTTTTCAATAAGTTCTACTTTGAATTCATTGCCTTCGGTCTTATATTTGTCTAGTGCTTCTGCTTTGGTAACAGGGCGCATGCTAAAATCATGCTTACCTCGAGCGATTTCAATCATTTTGTCTTCAATACGTTTGAAGTCGTTTTCTGAAATTACATGATCACCTGTCTCTACGTCATAGTAAAATCCATTTTCTATCGACGGGCCAATGGTAAGTTTTACTCCAGGGTATAACTGAGTAAGCGCTTGCGCGAGTACGTGAGAAGAAGAGTGGCGAAACGCTGCTTTTCCTTCGTCGTCATTCCAGGTGTATAGTATGATAGTTCCGTCTTCGGTAAGTGGGGTAGCGGTCTCAACGATGGTTCCGTTGAATTTTGCCGAAATTACGTTACGCGCAAGTCCTTCGCTGATGCTTTTGGCAACGTCCATAGACGTTGATCCAGAAGCTATTTGTTTTACACTGCCATCGGGCAAGGTGATGTTGATCATAGTTTGGTAATTATGATGCAAAGATAATGCGTTATGCGATGTTGTACAATAGCTGCTTTAGAATATGATGTGCATTTATAGCTGAGGAGACAGCATCTAGGAATGTATGTGGTAATTATAGCATATATATTAAGGACAATCTCATTGATTTTTATATCACTTTCGTGAAAATTCGATTTGATTCAATAGTTTCTTTTTCAGTATTTTAGGATGTGTTTGCGGTTAGAGTGTTTGTAATAATTAAT
>JBLHXM010000121.1:0-7611 GCA_047630395.1 Dokdonia sp. | reverse complement strand
ACTCTCATCGTTTCAAATCAACTAATTTTTCAGCATTGGCATCTTTGTCAGACAAGCTAGGATTAGTTATTGGCCAAGTAATATTTAGATCAGGATCACTCCACAAAATGCTTCCTTCGTCTAAAGGGTCATAATAATCAGTACACTTATATTCAAAATCAGCAGTTTCGGATAGCACTAAAAAACCATGAGCAAAGCCTGGTGGCACCCAGAACTGAATTTTATTTTCTTCCGATAAAATCACCGCTTCCCATCGACCAAAAGTAGCTGAACCTTCACGCATGTCTACAGCAACATCATAAACTTCACCCTTAACTGCTCTGACCAACTTGCCTTGGGGTTTGTTTTTTTGAAAGTGCAGCCCTCGCAAAACACCCTTGGATGAGCGAGAGTGATTATCTTGCACAAAGGACAAGGTTATTCCCGCTTCGGCTGCATATCTTTCAGCTTGAAATGTCTCTAAAAAAAACCCCCGCTTATCCCCAAACACCTTAGGCTCGATAATTACACAGTCTTCTAATTTTGTCTCAATAACTTTCACTTATAACCACCCGCAATTCTAAAGAGGTACTCACCATAGCTGGTTTTCTTTAGTGCTTCCGCTTGCTCCAATAGCATGGCCTTGGACAACCATCCATTGCCAAATGCTATTTCCTCCAAACAAGCCACTTTAAGGCCTTGCCTGTTTTCCACTGTCTGTACAAACTGCCCGGCCTCCATGAGAGAGTCATGAGTACCTGTATCCAACCAAGCAAAACCACGACCAAGCAGCTCAACTCTAAGCTCTCCGTTAGCCTGATACGCTTTATTAACATCTGTGATTTCCAGCTCTCCGCGTGTCGAGGGTAAGATAGACTTGGCAATCTTTATCACATCATTGTCATAAAAATATAAACCTGTCACCGCATAATTGGATTTAGGAATTATAGGTTTTTCTTCTATTGAAAGGACTTTACCCTCCATGTCAAACTCAACAACGCCAAATCGCTCAGGGTCTTTTACATGATAACCAAAAATAGTTGCCCCACTCTTGTTAGCTATAGCACCCTTTAAATTATCAGAAAAGTGTTGGCCATAAAATATATTATCACCAAGAATGAGAGCAACATTACTATCGCCAACAAATTCCTCTCCAATAATAAATGCTTGAGCAAGGCCATCTGGATTTGGCTGAACCGCATATTCAATCGTAAGACCGAAATCAGAGCCATTGCCCAATAAACGTCGATATCCTGCAATATCATCCGGCGTCGAAATAACCAAAATCTCCCGGATACCGGCCAGCATCAGGACGGAAATAGGATAATAAATCATCGGCTTATCGTAGACCGGCAGTAACTGCTTAGAGACACCCTTAGTGATAGGATGTAAGCGAGTGCCCGAACCTCCAGCTAAAACAATTCCTTTATAACTTAGCTCCATATCAATTCCCCAACCGTTCTAGTCGACAAGCGTCTGATAAAACCCTCTCCCACCACTCACGAATGGCAAAATACCATAGCACCATCTTATGTAAACAAGTTTCAAAGGTCTCATCTGGCACCCATCCAAGTTCACGCTCAATCTTTGATGCATCAATCGCATAGCAGGCATCAAGTAATGGACCCCAATAATCGGGCCACGCTATATGTGTTTTTAAGTCATCTACGGAGGCATCCGTTCCATCACCTCATGGTACACCCGATCAGTCGTTTGGTCTCCCAACGACTGATTCTTTCGCTTTGTATTGTAATATTCAAAGTAGTCACCTAATAACTTCTTGACAGTTCTGATGTCATCGTACGCATGAAGATAAACTTATTTTTTCTCGCGCTACGCCCCAATCGTTCTAAAAATACATTGTCAGCGCAACTTCGCGGTTTTTTGCAAAACAGTTCTCACCATTCTCTCATTTTTTATGCGGCCTTCTTACGCTCCTGCTCAGATCTGGCCGGGTCTAACTGTACTTCGTTAACATGCTCACAGCTCCTAACTGCTCCAGACGACCGGAGAGGATTCCTTTCTTTCGCTTGCTCATAGACAGCTGTCCGCTTTTGCAGACACCCTTTGAACACTATGATGGCGCCACAAAACTAATCCGACTATGGCAGTGATCATCGTTGTACCAACGTACAAATCGGCTCACCCAATCGCGTGCTGTTTGTAGATTTTAAAACCGTTTTGATGGTCATTGCGGACAATACTTCATAGTCCGGAACAGTGATTCAGAGAACGGGTTAGCATTACTAACGCTTGGACGGCTATGAGACCCTGCCAAGCACAACTCTTCCATTATGGTTATCAGTGTCACTGACCTCGTCGGCGCTTAAATGAGGTAATACAACCAATAAAGGTTTCATTCGAGCAATGGCGATATACCACACGTGCGGTTTGAAGTGTTTCAAATAACAGTGTCTTGTTTAGGTTGACCAGAACACTTGTCGTAGCCTAAGTGTTATTCATCTCAGCTTTCAAAGAGACCTCTACGTTCTTTTTTGTGAGTTGTACGTGACGTATGGCGAGGTCTTCCAAAGTTTTCAAACCTTTGGAAAGCTCTGCTGCCAGTTCTTGTAGCTGTTTATTGTCCATTGATCAGCCCATTACTATTAACTTGTAGGTAAGTTAAGGATAGTGAACAGTTACACAATCTGAATTACATCCTCTTGATTATCAGCCAGCTAGTCGCATTCTTTAATATAAACCACGGAATCAGTACCTTTGTGCACTTGAATCTCTTTTACAGGCGTGCAGCCCATCTTGACATAGAACGCGTGTGCTCTCGCCAAGCTACTCCCGACAACAATTCTAAAACTACGTGCACCCTTTGCTCTGAAGTGGATACAAAGAGCTTCGAATAGATTCTCAGCGTGACCTTTACCCTGATAAGCCGGATTAACCACAATAGAAAGAAGTTCTTGCTTAGGCAAATCAGCTGAAACTCTATTATTTTTATTCATCAAAACCACCTCTAAAATTTTATAGATTTTAGAGGGCGATAAAATACTGGTTCTAAGAGCATAAATTAATCGATGGGGCCGTAATAAAAGCTGTTTGTAGATTCGTCCCAATCCGCGAGTTCCACTCACAAATCCGACAACGCTTCTGTCGACCCGTTCTACTAACAAAACGCTTTCGCTATCCTTATCAATTGCCTCGTAGAGTAGCGTGAGAAATGGAACACCCAAGGTTGCTAAAAATCCTTGGTTTATGTGATTGCAATGAAGGCAAGCGACAGCACCATAGTCAGAACTTTTAAGCTTTTGAGCGCTCACACCCATTTATCTAGCGCTGCAGACGCCGGAAGTAAATCTTTGAAAAGATTCCACACTAAATCAGAATTCGAACCCAATACGACCCACATTGTGAGGCAAATAAAACTAAAATAAGACATCATATTTTGACGACAATCATACCATTCTTCTAGAGCCCCCTTATAAGACATAGCAATCTCTTCATAAAACTTATCTGAATCACTATTAGCATGCACCAGTTCCTCTTCGTTTCCAAAAACAATAGATCCAATACCCGACAAACCTAACCTCGCTTCTATTATTCCATCTTGCGATAATAATGGGAGTGCATCAAAACAGCGTTGGGCTTGAAGACGGATCCCAATAACATCAAGATCATCATTTAATAGATTAATGAGCTGAGTTAGCTCACTAATTTTGGTTTTACGAAAAAACCCTCCTATGAGCAAAATTCGCGGATCATTGTGGACAGAATCTGTTGCCACGTTGGGACTATCTTTGAGCATGATAGCTAATCTATTGAGCTCAAGATGTTTACCTCCTTGCTCGACGCGATTCTGTGGCGAGGAAATTTCTCGCTCTCCTGTCACTCGTAAAACAAACATCAGAGGCGGTAAAAGAGTTGGTAGTAATATCAGCGCAATGCCCGAAAAACCTATATCAAAGATACACTGCATATTTACGTTCTCCCATCTAAGTATTTGCCTGTCTCTTTGTGATCAAAGTCAGGGATCATCTCGGTAAATGGCCCAACTATTGGTGCCTTTTCCCAAACTGTTTGAGCGCGAAGGTCATGGGTCGCTTCTAAGCAATCATCAAGCATATCCGAACTGAATTTAGCTTTGTTTTTAATCGCCCCTAAATTCTGAAATCGATCCACGTCCAGAATTTCATTGTTTGTAAAGAACTCTTCAAAATATTTTTCACCTGATTTGAAGACGTAGAAAGACCATCTTTTTACAGCTATCAATTCGTCAGATCGATCTCTTGCTTTCTGCGCAGTTAAGCAATGATAAAGCGCGCATGCGAGGTCTTTAATATAGCGTTTCGCAAAATCAGAAAACGTAGTTAAGTTAAATTGCTCACTTAGCTTTATGAAAAAAATGTCTCTATTCTCATCAAGAAGGCATGGCATCAAACATAACTCGCCAGATTCCTGAGGCGTCAAAAAATATCGTCTTGCATCGTTTGGCGCTGGAATAGGTTGTCGTTTAGCAAATTGTTGATTAAATCCATACAAGAGTGATCCATCAGAAAAAACAACGTTAGCAAATCGAGCAATAGAGATTCCCATCGATTCACTTTCACGCATCAAAAACATTTCCATGATTCGCTTACTTGCACCAATCATATTAACTGGGTTTGCGGCTTTAACAGTCGACATGCAAAAATACTTCTTAGCGCCTTGCGCGTTAGCCATTTCAGCCGTCTTAATGGTATTAAGAATAACGACCCCAATAAGACGCATCAATGTAAATGGATCTTCCTCACTGCTTACATACTTGAGTGCCGAAAGATTAAGCGCGTAATCATACTCCGCATTAGCATTCATTAGTGCTTAGTATTCATTACTACCGCAGTCAATCGCAAAGGCACGAAAATTACCATAAATGCAACCAAGGGTACTCCGAACATACCTTACAAGTTCTACCATATTGTTTTCACAAATATCACCAACATGACGCGCAAGATAATTCCTCTTAAATATCTCTCGTGTAACAGCTTGCGCTATGAAACTAACTCCACCGATCACCAAAAAGCGGCTATTTGAAACCAGCTCTTCTAGCTCCTTCCTGCGACTAAAAATATCATCTTCGAATAGCGGAGCCGTTCGACAAATTAGTTTTGATACATTCATAGTAACAGTTACTTACGCAGTTGTTTTAAGGCACCATCAGGAACACTTGAGGGTATGTTTACCACTCGATCTTCTAACCAAAGAGAGTTTTCAAGACCACCTGTTTGGCAATCTTTAAACATTGGGAGTTTAGACATCAGCGTCCAAATCGGGCGAGTCATGACACTATTATCATTGGTCAACTTTAAGAATTCATCACGATCTTCTTTGGAATCTAAGATTATTGCATTTAGCCAGTGGTTTGCCTTATTTCCGTCAATCGCCTTAACAAAGTCAGCACTTGTCTCATGAAAAAAGGCATCCCATTGATTAGCTAACTGCGCTTTTATAGCCAAAAACTCATCTAGACGCTCCATTTGAGCACAACCTAGGGCAGCATTGAGATTGGGCATACGATAGTTATAACCTATCTCATCATGGACAAACTCATATGGATGCGGAACCTTTGCAGTAGTCGTAATATACTTTGCTCGCTTAGCCAGCTCAGAGTCATCAGTAATGATCATACCTCCGCCACCCGTTGTAATCACTTTATTTCCATTGAAACTAAGTGTGGCCATAGAGGCAAAAGTACCTGTATGACGGCTGCCTGCGTAACTACCCAAGGACTCAGCAGCATCCTCAATCAAAGCAATATCCCAATCAGCACAAATCTCAGCAATTTCAGCAATTCGACAGGGAAACCCAAAAGTGTGCATAGGGACACACGCGGATATTTTTTTTCCTGAAAGTTTATTAAATGTACCAGCTGCCCTCTTTTCAGCATTGACTTCAAGAAATGTTTTCAGTGCGGAGGGACTAAGCCCCATCGTGTCGATATCCACATCAATGAATAGTGGTTTAGCGCCCACGTAACTAATAGCGTTGCATGTGGCTATAAAGGTAAGAGCCTGGGATATCACCTCGTCGCCAGGCTTAACCCCTGCAAGCTTAATTGCCACTTGAAGAGCTGCCGTACCGTTCACTGTGGCTATAGCATGCTTAGAACCAACAAATTCAGCTACTTTTTCTTCGAACTCAGTTACCTTTGCACCGACCGAAGAAACAAAATTCGAATCGATACAATCAATTAAATATTGGCGTTCATTACCTTCAAAGACAGGTCGATGAAGTGGAATGAAATCATCCCCGAACATTTGCCTTGCTTGTTCCAAAAAAGACAGGAGGAATTGCTTGTTCATAGGCGATATAACCCTAAAGTTCAATTGACTCTATCATGACAAGAGCACTACATTTTTCCAGTGTAGGCAACTTCATCAAACACTTTTAAGAAAGCATGATAATGGGACCCAATAAATGGACCACACTATAAGTGTTATCCAGTCCATATATCGGGCCATGCGCTCCAAGGCATTATAGTACACCCGATCAGGCATTTGGTCTTCCAACCATTGAAGCTTTCCCTCTGTATTGCAAAATTCAAAGTAATAACCTAATGACTTCTTTGCAGTTCTGATGTCATCGTACGCATGAAGATAAACTTCCTCTCATTTAATGTTACGCCACAATCGTTCTACCAATACATTGTCACCTAATAGTCAACCCAACGTCGTTTGCCATACATGATGATATCGATATCGCTTGATTTCAGTACCCCCGTAAAGTCCTCACTGGTGAACTGGCTCTCCTGATCTATGTTGGAATTTTCCGGCGCTCCATTGTGTTTTATCGCTTCTTCAAGAGCATCGATACAAAAGCGGTGTCCATATTGTTCGACAATCGCCACGACATTAATCCCGTGGAGTACTAGTCAATAACTGCAACTAGATAGACAAAACTTTCCACGATCTGGATATAGGTGGTACCCGTTGACGAAACTTAATTCGGGCAATCAATAATCTGGTTGCGCAGAAAATACTGGTCTGGGATGATTGTAAAACGTTGACCGCGGTAAATCTAACAAGGCATACCGTCTTATCAACGACAACGATCCATCCTTGCCTATCACTTCCTTCCTCTGGGCACGTGAATCCGTTCAAGTCCGCGTTCTAAAAAATCATTCCCCATGGTCAATTGATTAATCTTCGCTCGAAGTACCTGAACTTCTTCCTCAGATTCTTCTTCATTGTTGTTGGTCGTACTTCCAAACACCTCAGATGCGCCGCATAGTCATTGCTTATTCCATTCAGTGACTTAATTGAAGTGAACAGCGAATTTCTTCATCAATTCTGCCATCGTCAGATCTCCCTGAACGGCCGCTAGCGCAACTTTCACTTTAAACTCTGGTTTATGGGTTCGTCTCTGTCGTCTCATTCTCTCTCCGTATCAGTATGCTAATCATGGAGAAAAAATTATATTCGTCTAGTTGTGGTTCAACTTTTGGGATCCCTTACTTTGAGCTGATAAATAGGCGGCAATATAAACGGCTTGGTCGACCATAGCGGGTAGTTTTGTTATCACCCCCCCATGCCAAAAGACACACGCCAACAACAAAATTACGACGAGATGCTCGCATCGCCGGCTTTGTTATTGCAGAAAAACTCACTCCTTGAAAATGAGAATTTTGAGTTGAGACGTCAGATC
>JBLHXM010000120.1:0-7749 GCA_047630395.1 Dokdonia sp. | reverse complement strand
CAGAGGGTATAGAAGTTTACTTACAAGAACTAGGTTCAAACAATAAAATGATCGCTCTTGATACTGCTATAGTAGTAGGAGAGCGTTTTGAATTTTTAAAGCCGCTAGAAGGTAAAAACAAACTGAATATTATATCGACTTCTGAAAACAATGGAAGGTTGCTGCTCATTCAGGATGGCGAACCCCTAACCGTTACTTTATATAAAGATAGTATTGCTAGTTCGCTTTTGCAAGGCAGTACGGAAAATGAATTGTTTTACGCCTACGCGAAAGGAAACAGAGAACGCAATGCAGAAAAAGCTCAGCTCACATTAGCCTTGAAGAAAGCGCAAGCAGAGACTGACGGTGTTATGGTAAATGACCATAGCGCGGCTATTAAACAAATAGATCTGAATTTTATCTCTGAGAAAAAAGCACTGATTGATACTAACAGCGGTTCTATGGTCGCTATTATGGCGCTATCTGATCTTATCAATGCCAAGGTGTTGAAGGTTGATGAAACTGAGCGTTACTTCAAAGGGCTTGCTTCTGAGGTACAAGGTTCTTCTGTTGGAAAAAGCATAAAGACGTATATCGCCAAGCAAAAATCTCAAAACATCGCTTCAGGTCTGGCGAGTGTAGGTAATAAGGCTCCTGAGTTTTCGGCAAAAACACCCGAAGGAAATGAGCTCGCATTGGCAGCTACACTTGGAAAGTATACCATCATTGACTTTTGGGCTTCTTGGTGCCGTCCCTGTCGTGCAGAAAACCCCAATGTAGTTAGCGTCTACAACAAATACCATGATAAAGGTTTAAACATCATTAGTGTATCCCTAGATCGTCAAGGTCAAGATGCTCGCTGGAAACAAGCGATTGAAAAGGATAAGATGAACTGGTACCATGTATCTAACTTACAGTACTGGCAAGATCCTATCGCGCGTACCTACGGTGTTCGATCTATCCCTGCTACCTTCCTCTTGGACGAGAATGGAGTGATCATCGCTAAGAACTTACGAGGATCCGCCTTGCAGGCCAAAATGGATGAGTTATTGGGAGCTACGCTCTAATCTCCTTTCAGTATAGCATATAAAAAAAGCCAATCTTTTCAGATTGGCTTTTTTTAGTTTTATGAAGTAGCGCTCTTAAGCTCCAAAGGCTGCAGCAACACTGGCTGAAAGTCTTTTGTAAGTTCCATTCTCTAAACGGTCACGAATCGCATCAAAAGCATCTAAAGTTTCTGACACATCTTGCAACGTATGTGTCGTTGTAGGAATCATACGCAATAAGATCAGTCCTTTTGGAATGACTGGATACACCACGATTGAACAGAAAACACCGTGCTTTTCTCGCAGGTCTTTTACCAAGGCCATCGCTTCTGGCACACTTCCTTCCAAATACACAGGAGTTACACAACTTTGGGTCGTTCCAATATCAAATCCTCTTTCTTTAAGCCCTCCTTGAAGTGCCCGTACATTCTCCCAAAGCTTCTCACGAAGTTCTGGCATTGTACGAAGCATATCTAAACGCTTCAGCGCTCCTACCACCAATTGCATTTGCAATGACTTTGCAAACATCTGTGAGCGTAGGTTATATTTTAAAAAATCAATAATTTCTTGATCGGCAGCTATAAAAGCACCTGTACTTGCCATTGACTTGGCAAAGGTTGCAAAATATACATCAATTTTATCTTGAACGCCTTGCTCCTCACCTGCTCCAGCACCTGTTGCTCCAAGGGTTCCGAAACCATGAGCATCATCCACTAACAAACGGAAATTAAATTTATCTTTAAGTGCAACAATTTCTCTTAATTTACCTTGTTCACCGCGCATTCCAAAGACACCTTCAGAAATCACTAAGATTCCACCTCCAGTTTGCTCTGCCATTTTGGTAGCACGCTCTAGGTTTTTCTCAATGCTTTCCATGTCATTGTGCTTGTAGGTAAAACGTTTACCCATATGCAAACGAACACCATCTATAATACAGGCATGAGAATCCACATCATATACGATGATATCATCTTTTCCTACCAGAGCATCAATCGTAGAAAGAATACCTTGATACCCGAAATTTAATAAGTAAGCAGCTTCTTTACTGACAAATTCAGCAAGTTCATCTTGTAGTTGTTCGTGTAAATCTGTGTGACCACTCATCATACGAGCTCCCATTGGATACGCAGAACCATAATCGGCAGCAGCTTGCGCATCTACTGCACGCACTTCTGGCATATTGGCAAGTCCTAAATAATCATTCACACTCCAAGTAATTACTTCTTTTCCTTGGAATTTCATGCGGTTAGAAATAGGTCCTTCTAACTTTGGAAAAACAAAATAACCTTCGGCTACGGAAGCCCATTTCCCTAATGGCCCTTTGTCTTTATAAATCTTTTCAAATAGATCCTTCATACTCAAATTTTCAAACGAAACGCAAAACTACACAATAATTAAATGCTTACCTAATTCAAAAAGGCACCCTACGGGGACTAAATCCAAAAAAACGCTACTCATGGTAGAAGTTTTTTGGGTTTGTATTACAAGAGTGTTGTCTTACTTAATATATTCAATAGCTTGAACTGCTTCTTCGTTCTGACTGTCAAAAAAGCCTTGGTCACGCATCCAAGTATCGCTAAATACCTTACTCATATAGCGACTTCCATGATCTGGAAAGATAACGACCACCTTACTGTTGGCATCAAATTCTCCCTGAGCGGCCAATTGTTTTATACCTTGTACGGCAGCACCACTGGTGTAGCCCACAAATAACCCTTCAGATGTTGCGATTTCCCGAGCGGTATGTGCGCTCTCCTCATCGGTTACTTTCACGAAAGTATCGATACAATCAAAATCAGTTGCCGTAGGAATTAAATTTTTCCCTAAGCCTTCAATACGATATGGATAAATCTCACCCGCATCAAACTCACGGGTTTCATGATACTTTTGAATCACAGATCCAAAAGCATCGATCCCGATCACTTTAATGTCTTTATTTTGAGATTTTAAGAAACGAGCCGTTCCCGAAATCGTTCCTCCTGTTCCACTACATGCAATTAAATGCGTAATATTTCCTTTGGTTTGTTTCCAGATTTCCGGACCTGTAGAATTGAAATGCGCATCAATATTAGACTCGTTAAAATACTGGTTGATATATACAGATCCTTTCATTTCTTCGTGTAGGCGTTTTGCTACACTATAATATGATCGTGGATCATCGGCGCTTACGTGTGCAGGACACACATAAACCTTCGCTCCCATCGCTTTGAGAGCATCTATTTTGTCTGGTGAAGACTTTGAGCTTACTGCTAGGACACATTCATATCCTTTGATAATACTCACCATAGCAATACTAAATCCTGTATTCCCAGAAGTCGTTTCAATAATAGTATCCCCCGGTTTTAAAACACCATTGCGCTCTGCTTCCTCGATAATATGAAGAGCAATACGATCTTTTGACGAATGTCCAGGGTTAAAAGCTTCTACTTTAGCGTAGAAACTACCTTCAAAATCTTTTGTTATTTTATTGAGTCTGATAAGAGGGGTATTACCTACTAGCTGTAATACATTATCATAAACTTGCAATTTTTCTTCCATACGTTTAGGTTAGATTTTTTGCCTAATAAAGGGTTGGTTTTTAGACGCAAATCCCAGCAAAAATACTATAAAAATTTTACTTAGTCCTTGATCCCTTCTAAATCGAGTAAGAATGCATATTCCTCTGCTACTTCTTTCAAGGCTTCAAATCTTCCAGAAGCTCCACCATGCCCCGCATCCATATTACAATGGAAAAGAATTTTTGTATCGGCAAGGTTATGTTCTCTGAGTTTGGCAACCCATTTGGCTGGCTCCCAATATTGGACTTGGCTATCATGGTATCCAGTGGTCACAAGTATGTTTGGATACGCTTTCGCGAATGTGTTATCATACGGACTGTAACTCTTCATATACGCATAAGATTCCTTCTCATTAGGATTTCCCCATTCATCGTATTCCCCTGTGGTTAGTGGGATTGTTTCATCAAGCATTGTACTCACAACATCCACAAAAGGCACTGCGGCAATGATACCGTTATATAATTCAGGTGCCATATTCACAATCGCTCCCATCAATAACCCACCTGCAGAACCACCCATAGCATATAGATGCTCTGCCGAAGTATACTGCTCATCAATGAGGTATTTTGAGACATCTATAAAATCTGTAAATGTATTTTTCTTCTTTAATAACTTCCCATCGTCATACCACTGCCTTCCTAAATATTCTCCACCTCGCACATGTGCAATCGCATAGATAAATCCGCGATCAACCAGGCTTAATCTAGCGGTTGAAAAATAGGGATCAATCGTATTACCATAACTTCCATACGCATATTGCAGCAAAGGTGCTTTGCCATTTTTCTTGGTGTCTTTATGATACACCAAGGACACTGGAACTTTGATACCGTCACTTGCGGTGGCCCAAATACGTTCCATGACGTAGTTTTCTTTATTGAACGCGCCCCCTAAGACCTCTTGTTCTTTCAAAACTGTCTTGGTCTTCGTCCGCATATTGAAATCAATCACAGAACTTGGCGTACTCATCGCAGTATAGCCATATCGTAAAGTTTCTGTATCAAAGTCAACATTTGTAGTTGGATATGCCGTGTAGGACTCGTTGTCAAAAGGTAAGTAGTAGTCTGCATTGCCATCCCAGCGGATAATCCGTATTAGATTGAGACCATTGGTACGTTCACTTACGACTAAGTAGTCCCTAAAAATATCGACATCTTCCAATAGAACATCTTGGCGATGCGGCATCACATCCACCCAATCTTCCATTCCCGTTTTTATTTCGGGAGTTTGCATCAATTTAAAATTAGTCGCTTTGTCTTTATTGGTAAGTATGTAAAAAGTATCCTCATAATGAGCGATACTGTACTCTAGGCCACGGGTTCGCTTTTGAAAGATTTTGAATGGACTCCCGTCTTCATCGGCAGATGTAAATCTATATTCACTCGTCAAGGTGCTAGAAGATCCAATCACAATAAATTTCTTGGACTTGGTTTTGTATATATAACTATAAAAAGTCTCATCATCTTCTTGGAATACGAGCACATCATTTTTAGGATCTGTTCCTAAAATATGTTTATAAATCTCATTAGAACGTAATGTTTCTGGGTCCTTGAGCGTATAATAAACGGTTTTATTATCATTAGCAAAGACGGCACTTCCTGTGGTATTTTCTATTTTCTCTGGAAATTCAGCTCCTGTGGTTAGATTTTTAAAATGTAAGGTGTATTGTCTCCGACTCACTTCATCAATACCATAGGCTACAAGGGTATTATCTTCTGACACTGAATATCCTGCCTGATTAAAATAAGCCTTTCCTTCTGCCATTTTATTATTATCGAACACCACAATTTCTTGCGTATTCATACTGTCTTTCTTTCTACAGTAAATGGGATATCCTTTCCCTGTCTCAAAGCGAACATAGTACCAATATCCATTGCTTTTATAAGGAACAGAAGCGTCATCTTCTTTAACACGGCCTTTCATCTCTTCAAACAAATCCTTTTGAAAGTCATTGGTGTGGGCCGTCATTCTGGCATTGTAATCGTTCTCTCTTTCCAAATAATCAATCACTTCAGGATGGTCTCTCTCTTGCATCCATACATAATTATCGACGCGAATATCCCCGTGTTTTTCGAGATTTTTAGGTTTTTTTTCGGCAATGGGAGGAATGATATCTTTGGTCAAAGTATTAATGTCTTTTTGATTACAACTAACGGCAAAAATAAGACATAGCAATACAAGAATGCGGCTATTTTTCATCGATTTAGGTACAGTTTCGTCTGTCAATTTAATAAATTTGTAAGAAAAACAAATTAAAACAAAAAAATATGTTTGGAGATATGATGGGAATAATGGGCAAAATTAAAGAAACCCAAGCAAAATCTGAAGCAACCAAAGAGCGCTTAAAGACGATTCTCATTGATGAAAAATCAGCAGATGAACTTTTAAAAGTGACCACAACAGCAAATGGACGCTTAAAAGAAATTAATATCGATACAGAACTCTTGACGGATAGAGAACAACTTGAAGATTACTTGATCCTAACAATCAATAAAGCCTTAGAAAAAGGACAAGGCATACACGATGCAGAAATGGCAGCAGTAGCCAAAGAAGGAATGCCTAATATCCCAGGATTAGATATGTTTTCATAACAGCGACTAGCTCTACGAACGAAATAACGATACACCGATGACTACAATTAAAAAAATAAAACAGTTAGGCTCCCAATGGGAGACTCAAGATCCATTCTTATTTTGTGCATACCATTTAGATACCTATCCCAAGGGAAATAAACAATTAGGACCGGATACCTCTTTGGTCGGCAGGAATTTAGGGCAAGACTTTCAAATCAAAGACGGCTGGCGCATGTACCATGGCACCAAAGTACCTGGTTTTCCCGCCCACCCGCATAGAGGCTTTGAAACGGTGACCATCGTAGAGCGTGGATTCGCAGATCACAGTGATTCTTTGGGTGCTGCAGGACGTTTTGGCAATGGAGATGTGCAATGGATGACCGCAGGAAAAGGAGTACAACATTGCGAGATGTTTCCCTTACTGGATCAAGAAAAAGAAAACCCACTATTACTTTTTCAATTGTGGCTTAATTTACCTCGAAAAAATAAAATGGTGGCGCCTCATTTTAAGATGTTGTGGAATGAAGAAATACCCGTGCATACTATCACCAATGCCAAAGGAAAACAAATTACCCTAAAATTAATCTCTGGTGATTATGAATCTCAAAAAGCAGCGCCAGCAGCGCCTGATTCGTGGGCTGCAGATAAAGAGAATAAGGTAGCGATATGGCTTATTACCATGGAAGCCGGTGCCTCTTGGGATATTCCAACAGCTACAGGTTCGGTTAATAGAACGCTATACTTCTATGATGGAAGTACCATAGCAACCGAAGGCCACACCATTCCGATGGGACATTGCATGGATCTTCATGCTGATAAAGAAATTAGTATTCAAAACGGCGATGCTCCAGGCTCCTTTTTATTTCTTCAAGGAAAACCTATTGGCGAAGCGGTCGTGCAACAGGGGCCATTTGTCATGAATTCCAATCGAGAGATTAATGAAGCCATTCAAGAGTATCGAGAAACAGCATTTGGTGGCTGGCCATGGCCTACTCATGACCACACCCATGCCCCGGAACTTGGGCGATTTGCACAACACGCAGATGGTCGTCTGGAAGAAAAGTAAGCATCTTGATAAGGCTTTTACCTACAAAACATAAAAAAGCGCCACTTAAGAAGTGGCGCTTTTTTTATGAAAAAATAGTCAAATCACTATTACTACATGGCTCTTAGAGCCGTTACATCATTATTGTTTAACTCATCGTCTTCATTTGTAGCGAAGTACGCTTGCCTAACAGAGGTTAAATCACGCCCTGTTGGAGTTCCTGCGACATGCACAGCTCCATCTGAGCCTGAGCCTTCATTTCCTTGAGAACTCGGAGGACAGCTTAAACGATCAAACCAATCTGAGTAACGGAAACCAACTGAGTGACCAATTTCGTGAGTAATCACATGCTCATTTACGTTTGTAGAGAATCCTTCAATTCCATAAATCTGAACAAATTTATTGGGTTGTCCTTGACTATTTGGGAAGCCTGCAACACCGCCTTGAGATCCCGAGTTGTTGGCCGTATTATCATACACCACCATATCCTTATTTCCAAAATTCGTTCCAAACGTCAAATTGAACTGTAGGGTAACGCCGCTCAATCGATT
>JBLHXM010000119.1:0-7788 GCA_047630395.1 Dokdonia sp. | reverse complement strand
CTGAAATCGAAAAAGGATACCCCAGATAGTCCACCATTTCATGTTGAACAGCATCGGTAGCTCCTCTAGTATTGGCAACGATCGTTAATAGTTTACTATCGGTTTTTGATAGATCGAGTGCATGTAATACCTCGGCACTATCCTTCATTTGAGGAATCGCTTTGGGAGAAACAAAACTGCCTACATCTATCGTATCAAAACCACAACGCAGCAGCGATTGAATGTATTGCACCTTGGCTTCTGTTGGAATCCAATCCTTTATGCCTTGCATAGCATCCCTAGGACATTCGATAATTTTAACGCGTTTATTCACTAAGTAAAAATAGGAAATACAAACGTAGTATAAAGGACTTCTTTGTTTAAAGTATCCTAAGAGGTCAGAGTACTTATGGGATTAAAATAAAAAGAGCGATTCCTACGAAAACGATAATTTGTAACCACTTTAAAACAAGCCCAGCATTCTTGTGTTTCTTCAAATAACTAGAGATACTACCCGCCAACCATGCAAAGGATCCAAAAATTAAAAAGGAGGCCAACATAAACAGGAGTCCTAATACATAAAATTGATACACCGTATTGCCCTGAGGATCCCAAAGAAAGGCTGGAAAAAAGGCTAAGAAGAAAATGGTAACCTTGGGATTGAGAATATTCATAATTACTCCCTGTTTGAATAATGCTCCATAACTCTTCTTCGGTGCGCCTTCACTAAACGCAATACTGGCGTCACTTTTGAAGATTTTATACGCTAAGAATACTAAGTAGGCCGCTCCGAATATCTTAATAGCCCAAAATATTTTTGGGGATGCAGCAATCAATGCCGAAACCCCAAAGGCTATTAATGTCGTATGTAGGATACAACCTGAGATTAAACCTGCAGTCGTTGCCAATCCAGCTTTACGGCCATTGGCGATGCTTTGGGTCAATACATAAATGTTATCAGGTCCTGGAGAAATAGCCAGCACAGCTGTAGCTCCAAGGAACGCAAGTATGGATTCAAACATAGATCAAAACTCCTAAAAATCGGTTACTTTTACAAGTGTAGTACATAAAATTGAAAAGACTATGAGAACCACGATACAATCCCTCGCCTTACTACTATTATTGACATCCCTCTCCATTAAAGGCCAAAGTGAAGCTACTTATCAAGTAATTTTTGAAAGTAATTGGAGTCAGGCAACACATCCACATACGAGCGGCAGTTTACCCTCGCAAGCACACTGGTCTCCATTTGCCATCGCAGTGCACAATGATCAAGTTGATTTTTTAAGCATGGGAGATCTGGCGAGTCAGGGGATTGAAAATATTGCTGAAACTGGAAATACCAGTGTTTTTTTACAAGAAGTAAACACTGCCATTTCGGGCGGCGATGCCAAAGAAGGCTTTCAGGCAGGCGATATTGATGATGCCTTAGGCAGTGTCGTTTTTGATGTAATACTCAACGAAGAGCATCCATTATTAACCATGCTTTCAATGATCGCTCCAAGCCCAGATTGGTTCGTGGCTACGGATGGGCTTCAACTTTTTGATGGTACTAATTGGGCACAAGAGGTTATTCTAGATGTATATGCCTATGATGCAGGAACCGATAATGGTATTGATTATCTATCTGCAAATAATGATGCCAATCCACCACAGACTATTAGTTCGCTCCAAGGTATTACTCCTTTCTCTTCCGAGAAAATAGGAACCTTTACAGTTACTTTGAGTATGGTTCTGGGGATTGAAGAAACTTCCATAGCTTCCATGACACAGATATATCCCAATCCATCTAAAGGTATTTTCCAACTTGAGAATAGCACCAATGAGACGCTCACTCTTACCCTAGTGAATGCAATGGGACAAAAAGTGTATCGAGAAGGAAATGTGGGGATATCTAAATTAATATCCTTAGAAGACTTTGCTCCGGGTATCTACTTCCTTTATTTGGAAACGTCTAGTGGTTCTATGGTGACCAAAAAAATAGTCAAACAATAAAACTACCACTGACGCTCTTTCCACATCAGATAAAAACCAAGCAGCAATAAGACCCCGGCAACCCCTATTTTCACAATTTGCGGAATGAAGGCGGCCAATTCTGGCTTTAATGCCGCCAACATTATCATGAGGGCAGCAAGTATTAATTTGTGGGAATTTCGCATATCAAGGCATCTGTCGATTATCTCTAGAGAACTTTACACTTCAAATAAAAAACGGCAAACATTTTCATGCTCACCGTTTTTCTGTTTAAATATATCTTTTACTTCTTGTTTTGTTGTGCTTTTTGTTGCTCTGCCTGTTCCATCATTTGCGACATTTTCTTCTGGAATCGTCCCTGCTTCTTTTTAGGCTGAGCCTTCTTCACTTCTATCTTAGTACGCACCTTGTCTTCATCAATGATGTACTTTTTGATCACTAGAATAATTCCGATGGTAATTAGGTTAGAGATAAAGTAATACAAACTCAATCCACTCGCATAGTTGTTAAAGAAAATCAGCATTAATAGTGGTGAGAAGTACATCATATACTTCATCATTTTCCCCATATCAGGCATCCCTTCCTGTGTAGGCTGCTGCATCGCTTGATTTCCTGTTGTCAAACGCATCGAAAAGAAAATCGTTACCGCTGCCAAAATTGGAAACAAACTGATATGATCACCATAGAAAGGAATACTTATTCCTTCAGGAAATTCATAAATCGCATCATAACTTGACAAATCTTTCGCCCATAAGAAACTTTTGCCTCTTAAATCAAAAGCAGATGGAAAGAAGGTAAACAACGCATAAAAGACCGGGATCTGCAAGATAGCGGGCAAACAACCTGCCGCCGGACTTGCCCCTGCCTTGCTGTACAAGGCCATAGTCTCTTTTTGCTTTTTCATTGCATTGTCTTTGTACTTTACTCCTAAAGCAGCGATTTCAGGTTTTAATACCTTCATTTTTGCTTGAGATAAATACTGCTTGTACTGTACAGGAGACAATATTAATTTTATAAAAATGGTCATCACGATAATCGCAATTCCTGCAGGTAAGAACCCACTTAAGAATCCGAAGAACGGAATCACCAAATACTTGTTCAAGAATCCAAAGATCCCCCAACCTAGAGGCATCGCCTCTCCTAAGTTTTTATCATAGGATTTAAATATTTTATAATCAGTAGGCCCATAATACATATGCATCGCATAGTTTAATTCTCCATTTATTGGAGCTAAAAGAACATCAGATTTGTATTCTTTGGTAAAAAACGTTTCTTTTTCGTCGAGATCTTGTGCTTTTTTCACAAGATCCGTAGAAGACAATTTTGCTTCCGCGAAAGGAGTATCCGTCAATAACATTGAGCTAAAGAAATGCTGACGATAGTTCATCCAGCTCACGTCTTTCTCAATCTCATCGTCATCCCCCATAGCGCCAAGTTTATCTGTCTTGTCACCTTCGTACTCATACGTTAGACGTGTGTAACGATTTTCATAATCGATACTCTGTGCATGGCGCATACCTTTAAAGTCCCATTGCATACGCATAGGAGCATTGCTATTAAAGATATTAGATAGTCCTTGCGACTTGATACCAAAATCAAGCATATAATCACCAGGTTTCAACTCATAACGATATTCCAAATAGGCAGTGGGCGATACTTTTAAACGCATGCTTAATACTTGGTTCTCACCATTCGAACTAAGTGTTGGCTCAAAAAATTGTCCTTTTGTATTCAGATTGCGATTATCTGTCGTACTAAAAGATACATTCATCATACTATTCCCATCCTTAATCAGATATACAGGAATAGAATCGAACGTACTTTCTTTTAGTAATTTAGCTTGAACGATATACCCACCTTTATTACTCACCACAAGTTCTAAAACATCACTAGCAATGGTTGTTGTAGCACCCTCTTTCGCAGAAGCTAGTGTTCCAGCATATGCAAAAGCTCCTACTCTATTTTGTAACTGTGCAAGTCCAAGAGAATCTCCAGCCGTCGCTTGAAGAACTTCTACAGCTGCAACCGTTGTGGTATCCACACTTTGAGTTTCGGCGGCAATTTCTGTTTCTGTGGCCTTCTTTGCATCAAGCTCCTCTTGGGTAGGCTTATTAATAAAAAACATATAAATCAGGATCCCTGCAATAAGCAACATTCCTAGTAGTGATGTTTTGTCAAATTTCTGTTGTGCCATGTAAGTCTATATCTGTTCTTATCGTTTGCCTAAAATCAAGGCAACCATTTTTTCTTTGATTATGATAGCAATTCTATCTCCAAATTAGCTTGCTATGCCACTATGGCATATTATTTTGCAGCTCTTTTTACCGCAGCAGCAACAAAAGCCACAAACAAAGGATGTGGATTAGCAACTGTACTCTTATATTCTGGGTGGTATTGTACTCCTACAAACCAAGGATGATTAGGCAGTTCAATAATTTCTACAAGTCCAGTTTCCGGATTCGTTCCTGTAACTTTCATTCCTGCTGCCTCCAACTGCTTTCTGTAGCTATCATTAAACTCGTAACGGTGACGGTGACGTTCCAGAATCGTGTCGGATTTGTAGACATCACGCACAATAGAGCCTTCTGCCAAAGCACATTCCCAAGCTCCTAAACGCATGGTGCCTCCCATATTGGTAACACTTTTTTGCGCTTCCATGATATCAATTACTGGATACGGGGTATGAGCATCCATTTCGGTGGAGTTGGCTTTCGCCAAATCGCATACATTCCTACCGTATTCTATAACCGCCATCTGCATTCCAAGACAGATTCCTAGGAAAGGAATATTATGTTCTCGTGCATACTGAACCGCTTTAATTTTTCCTTCAATCCCACGTTCTCCAAAACCGGGCGCAACCAATACACCATCCAATTTGGAAATGGTATCCTTGATCACCGCATCGGTGATATGCTCACTATGAATGCTTTCAATATTTACTTTAACTTCATTCTCTGCACCTGCATGTATAAAGGACTCTAAGATGGATTTATATGAATCTTGAAGTTCTACATATTTTCCAACAAGTCCAATAGTTACTTCAGATTTTGGATTCTTATGCTTCGCTAAGAATTCGTTCCATCGCACCAATTTTGGTGTACCAGGATCTTCCAAACCTAATTTGCTTAGGGCAATACGGTCCAAACCTTCTTCAAGCATGAGGTTTGGAACATCATAGATCGTAGATGCATCAATAGACTCAATAACAGCTTCTTGCTCGACATTACAGAAACGTGCTAGTTTTGCGCGCAGCTCATCATTGAGTGAGTGCTCGGTACGACACACTAAGATATCTGCCTGAATTCCACTTTCCATTAGTGTTTTCACACTGTGTTGAGTAGGTTTTGTCTTCAACTCACCCGCTGCCGACAAATAAGGGATTAAAGTCAAATGAATGACAAGAGAATTTTCTTTTCCCAGCTCCCATCTCAATTGACGAATACTTTCTATATATGGCAGGGACTCTATATCTCCTACGGTACCTCCAATTTCAGTAATGACGATATCATAATCGCCGCTATTGCCTAAAATCTGGATGCGTTCTTTTATTTCGTTGGTAATATGAGGAATGACCTGTACGGTCTTTCCTAAAAATTCTCCACGACGCTCCTTATCAATCACCGATTGGTATATCCGTCCTGTAGTTACGTTATTTGATTGTGAGGTAGGAACATTTAGAAAACGCTCATAATGCCCTAAATCAAGATCGGTTTCTGCACCGTCATCAGTGACATAACACTCACCATGCTCATAGGGATTCAGGGTTCCTGGATCAATATTGATATAGGGATCTAATTTTTGGATAGTCACACGATAACCGCGTGCTTGAAGGAGTTTTGCTAAGGATGCGGCTATGATGCCCTTTCCTAATGAAGATGAAACTCCGCCCGTTACGAAGATGTATTTTGTGGTTGCCATGAGGGACCTTTATTATTGTTCGTGTACGGGATGCAAAAGTAATAATTTTAGAGGAGGTTCATTGATTTTTGCGACGTTTATTTTTGAAGTTGTTGATCACTATAGGACCATCAGCTTCATCGCACACAACGAGCTCTTTAACTATATTGCATCACCTTACGGTTGGAATTACATATCTCTTTCTGTACAGATCTGATTGATACGCAGTCGTAATTTGCGTTCATAATCTTCCTGTAACCAATCTCTATAGTTCTGCGTATTATTCATAATACTATAGGAATATAAGCGTACGCGATACGCAATATCATCGCGTAACTTTCGAGCGAGAACACGGGCATCAAAGACATCTTCACTATTGTCTACCACCATTATTGCATGCTGCTCAACGGCGTTTTCCAATGCTGTTTTAGCCTTCAGTCCTTGTCCTACTACTTTTTTGTATTCCGCTTTAATATCAAAAAACACTTTATCAGTATTGGCAAATTGATTGCGTAATTCTGGTGGCATAACGTAGGCAAAATTCCGTTCGATATCCTCATCAGCGATCAAATTTTCTAGATAGAAATCAGGGAAGGCAAAAATCTCCTTCCAATCAATAGGTGCTTCCCAAAGACCAAAACGCGCTGCATTATTACCTAAATCAAGGACTTTAAAATTGGCCTTGTGCGGCAGTATACGTGATCCACGACCAATCATTTGGAAATACAAGGTCAAGGATTTTGTGGCACGATTCAAAATAATCGTATCTACTGTAGGCTCATCAAAACCTGTGGTCAAAATACTCACCGACGTTAAGATCGCATCTGGCGTATGTTTGAACCAATCTAGGATTTCTTTACGTTCCTTGGCACTATTAGTATTATCCAAGTGTCTAATGGCATATCCCGCTTCAACGAAGGTTTCATGCACATATCGCGATGTATTAATCCCGTTATTAAATATTAGGGTTTTCTTTCCCTTTGATTCTGTCTCATACGCCTCTAGTAGCTTTTCTTGCATAGAGGTATCCGTATACAGGATATCTGATGATTTCACTGTATAATCCCCATTAATACCGAGCTTTAATGAAGAAAGTCCCACATTGTAACTAATGGTATTGGCTTTGGCGAGAAATCCTTTAGAAATTAATGCAGAGATACTCTCCCCGATCAATAGCTCTTGATAGTTGTCTTTCATAGGCAACTTGATGTTAGAACTTAAAGGGGTAGCCGTTACTCCTAGAATAAAGGAGTTATTGAAATAGCTAAATAATTTTCGAAATGAGTTGTAATGTGCCTCATCAATAATCACCAAACCAACGTCATCAAAGCTCATTTGCTCTTCCTGCAAGCGGTTGGTTAAGGTTTCTACCATGGCAACATAACACATATAATCATCACCGTCCTCTAGTGTTTTCACATCGCTAGAGATAATCATATTGGGCACTTTAAAGCCTGTCAACATGTTTGATGTCTGTGCAGAAAGCTCAATACGGTGTGTAAGAATGATTACTTTTTTATTATGCTTGGCAATAAACCGGCGTACGATTTCAGAAAAGATTACCGTCTTCCCTCCTCCTGTGGGTAATTGATACAAGAGATTATAATCGTTATTCTGATCGTCCATACAAGTAAAGATCGCTTGTAGATCTTTTTCTTGATAGTCGTATAATTCCTTTTTTTTGGATGTAGTTGCTTCGATATTTTGTCCCAAATAAGTATTTTTTGATAGTGAGGATCTGAATCTTGCAAAACTAAGGGATTTTTACGCTTTCGCGAAAGCGTACTCCAAAAAACTTCAGTAGTTAATAAACAATTAATCAACAATATCGTTTGCGAGTTCGTCAAAACGGTCTGCATTGGACCAATTTTGTTGTTCCGTACGTTCCACGATTTTCTCAATACGCTCAGCATGGGTTTCTAACAAAGCGTGATAACT
>JBLHXM010000118.1:0-8311 GCA_047630395.1 Dokdonia sp. | reverse complement strand
CACAAACGCTTTTTAATCCTTTTAAGGATTTGAATTTTGACGAACATTTTTGCTTCCTTTCAGGAGCTTTGACAAATGAAAACATGACCGTTTTTCCAGTATGGCTGATGGATCATTTTAAATTAGGGAATGAAAGAATTGAGATGATGGATAAAGCCAAATCTTATAATTATGCAGATCTTAAATTACCGTGTTCTTCCGAAGTCAAAACAGCTTTTGAGGAGCTGGATGTAAAAGTTGAGGCTGCTTATAAAAAAGGTTTTGAAGGCATGGCGTCACTTGATCAAGAGTTGCTTTTTCAATGGACAGGTAGAATGGTCTATGGTATGCTATACTACGAAATGATTTATGAAAGAGACAGGCTGATAAGGCAAGGTGAAGATTTTGGGCTTTCCGTCACCCTCAGAGAACGTTTTGGTCGCTTCCATTTAATGCTACAATCCTTAATAGAACCGATTTCCTTCGTTGGAAAAAAACCATGGAGCATCGCCGTATTTCCACTTAAATATTCTGCCGATATTTTTAGCTATCGCGACGACCCGGTTAATTTAATGTTCTCATTTGGAGTCAATGACTTTGGTTTTATTGCATGTTTACAAGATAATGGGGTAATTGGGGAGAAGCAAAAAGAAATCCTCGATAAAATGGAAGGTCATGTTTTACATCCCATCCAGTTTGAAGAGTTGTATGCTAGGTTTCATTATTCAGATTATATATTACAGTACAAACCCGAATACAAAATTGAAAACCAGGACAATGGGATTTCTATAGAAGTTGAAACGGCTGGTAAGCAACCTTATTTCGGACTTTGGGATGAGGATGTATATGCCCAATTGCTATCCAATTATTGGCAGGTTTACGGTATTGAAAAAGAGGATATTCTTAAATTTCAAAAGCCGCCACTTAGCTTTCTTGAGAATCCGTATACCAAAGATTTTATTAATCCAGAATCCATTGAGTTACCATTTTAACCGCTTAAGAGCAAAAAATAGTTATGAAGTCTTGGCCGCTTTATTGTCAAGTATTGTACGTTTAGTATAAGAGTACTGGACGACTATGTTGTCCTTAGGAAGTGAACATATTTTTATAGGAACCCCACTAAGATAATCAATACTATTACATATGATGAGTGAAGAAAATTTAGCAAAGATTAATGAAGTGATAACTCATTATTTTGACACAAATACGACGGTGGATTGGATACCTGTAAAGGTGATTATGCCGGCTTTGATTGTAGCTGGTGTATTTAATAAAGATGAAAAAAATGGGCTGCCCATTCGTAAAGTACTTCGAAAGTTAGACGAAGCATCCGCTTTGGCTAAAATAGCTACGCTACATGCAGAAAGAAGATTAGATACCGTGTATTGGTATTTTGTGAGACCAGGAAAGGAGTATACTCCCAAAGAGGTCATCAGTGACATCACCAAAAAAGAGCAACGGATACTGGATATTAAAAATAGTGATGAGTTCTATCTCGTAAATATATGTGATGAACTATTGGAGCAAAAGGCATCCCGAAAACACACCTTCGATACCCTTGTGGGAAACCTACATAAAAAAGGTAAAGGAAGAACAAAACTACCTTTAGATGCCTATTACAAGGATTTGAAATTGGTTATTGAATTCTTTAAAAAGGAGGAGGATGAATCAACCTTGGACGAGATCGCAAAAGCGCGCATTGCACAAATTAAATATTACGACCAGATTAAAAAGAAATCTATACTCAAGAAAGAAATGCGCTTGATGCCAATTAAGTATGCGTCGTTTGAATGTGATGAGGCTGGAAAATTGATTAGAAATATCGAAAATGATACGATGATCCTAAAAGGGATGTTAAAGGACTTTATAGGGAAATAATATGAAGGCAGCTGCGCCCTTAAGGGATCCGTTTTAGGAAGCGCCTGCGATGTGGATTTACTATATTAGATTGGACATTAAGTTGATAGATATTGTTATTACATGATTTAACTTTGAATTATGTAACAACGCAAAAAGAATTACACTACAGGGTAAACAATAAGCATATACTAAAAAGAGACTTCGTAAGAAGTCTCTTTTTAGTATATGCTTATTGTGGGATGAGTACGCTTTCGCAAACCTGCCTAAGATAGGTAGGAGTGAAATCAAAACCCAATGCGATCTATGGCCGTTGAATAACCATTATTCATAAAAAGTCACCGCACCTGTTTGAATATCGTACATTCCACCTACAATATTGATGTCTCCGTCACTGTGCATCGTTGCTAAGACTTCACTTTCTGCCAGAATTCTATCGATAGACATCTGTACATTTTTCTCAGAAACATGATTTACAAATTCAATATTCTTTGACGTTCGTAAACTACTTTCTTGAGGCTCAGTTACCGCACGAACAGCTGGCGTAATTTTTTCTAGCATGGTGGTCAGGTTGCCAAGTTTAGCATCATCACAAGCGCCTTTAACAGCGCCACATGCGGTATGGCCTAGTACAACAACAAGAGGGGTGCCTGCTAGTTTACAGGCGAATTCCATGCTTCCTAGGATGTCTTTATTAATGAAGTTTCCAGCAATACGAACACTAAATACATCTCCAATTCCTTGATCAAAGATAAGCTCAGAAGATACTCGAGAGTCAATACAACTCAAGATCGTGGCAAAAGGAAATTGTCCTGTGCTTGTATCTTTTACTTGTCCAATGAGATCTCTATCAGCTCTGTAGTTTTCTTGAAATCTTTTATTTCCTGCTTTCAAGGCGTCCAATGCAAATGTTGGAGTCATGGTCGCTTGCGTTTCTTTTGTTTGTGCTTTCATAGTGGCTACTTTTAGTTGCTGTTAAGGATAAGTACTGGAATGTTCGTTTTTTCTATTGTTTTGGTCAATATTTTATTTAATCTGCCTAAAATAGAACGATTGTGTTCGTCATTTTTATTTATACATAATAATGCCAGATTGTTTTTTGAAATGAAATTGGCCATTCCACTAGCAGTATCACCGTTTGCATCAAATTCATAGACAATCGTATCTTCTTTGACCTCTTGTTCTTTGATTTTTGATCCTCCAGATTTTTTTGTGCTTGCGAACTCCTCTTGATTGATCTTGAAAATTTTAAGTGGCTTTTGAGTGAGTCTTTTAAGATCATCTGTGATCGCGATACTCTCAATACCATCTGTATTATTTAAAAAACCAATAGATTTGTTATTATAGGATGTAAAGGCTTCTTTGCTTCCGGAGATCAAGATACCTCCATTGTGCGTTTTAAGCAAATCTTCGGTGATTCCATCGCCTAAAAAGTTAACGACCTTCTTTTTCCGCTTGCCGAGAACAATAATGTCTGGTTGTGTTTTTTCAATATGATTTTTGATTTCATTTTTCACATTACCAAATGTAAAGTTGCAACTAACGGGAAGGCCTTCTTCTTTGCATAAAAGAACTGCCAATTCTTTTAGTTCCTTCTTCTGTTTGGTGCGTTCTTCATCAATAGCACGCATGGAGGCTATTTGATTTTCATATTTAACCACGCTTGTCGGTGATTTTACTTGGAGGATATCGATACTCCCGTCGATTAATTTGGCGAGATTAACAGCGTTTTTAAGCGCATTATACGATGCTTTGGATTTGTCCAGGAGCACTAATAACCTATGTTTTGATTTTAAAGATTGGGTGTTCATTTAGTGGCGTTTTTAAAATTATTAGGCGCTTTGTGTTCGCAACTTAAAAAATTGAATAAAACTATCTGGATTTTCAACGATGCCTCTTTCCGAGATCAATTTAATATCGATATTCCTATTGCGCGCTTTTTCAGAGAAATCTTCTAAGATCTCTATAATATCGTTGTCTAAATATCTCGTTTTTCGAACATCTAACTCTAAAGTGCTATCACGAGGAAGACTGTCTAATTCTTTAAGAATAGCTCCCTTGTTGAAGAAGGTAACTTCCTCTGCCAAGGTCATTTTGATTCTGTGCTTACCATTACTCTTGTCTTCTATATGCAAGAAGTGAGAGTTTTGAAAACTCTTGATCAAAATAACAACAATACCTACCATAAGACCGAGTCCGATTCCAATGAGTAAGTCAGTGAAAATGATTCCGACGACTGTCACGAAAAAAGGTACGAATTGTTTCCACCCAAGCCGATACATTTCCCTAAACAAAGAAGGCCTCGCTAACTTATACCCTACAATAAGTAGAATGGCAGCGAGAACAGAAAGTGGGATTTTATTAAGTAAAGTAGGAATAAGAATTACTGAAATAAGTAACAAGAGACCGTGTATGATGGCAGACATCTTTGTTTTTCCACCAGATTGAATATTAGCAGAACTTCGCACAATTACTTGGGTGATAGGAAGACCGCCTACAAGCCCTGAAAGAATGTTGCCTGTTCCCTGTGCAAGCAGTTCTTTGTTGGTAGGAGTTACGCGTTTTCTTGGATCTAATTTATCTGTGGCCTCTACACATAATAATGTTTCAAGACTCGCAACAAGTGCAATTGTAAATGCTGTGACCCATACTTGCGGATTGGTAATCGCACTAAAATTTGGGGTGCTAAATTGGGCTAAAAACGAAGACGCATCTTCAGGGACTGGAACACTCACAAGGTGCTCTGAAGAAATACCCCAAGTTTCACTCCCCAGAGTGGCTAAATAATACACAATACCTGCAACTACGGCCACCAATGGCCCTTGCACTATGTTGAAAACTTTTCCTTTTTTAGAGAGTACTTTGTTCCAAAAAATGAGTATGCCGAGACCAAGAAAAGCGACAAGTGTTACCCCTGGGCTAATAAAATTTGCGGTATTTATGATTTCAGAAAAAGTGTTTTCTCCATCCACTTGGAAAAAGGCAAAATCGCCTTCTGGATCGGCGTCGTATCCAAAGAAGTGTGGAATTTGCTTCAGGATAATAATCAAACCAATGCCTGTAAGCATTCCCTTGATGACAGACGATGGAAAGTAGTATCCAATGATTCCTGCTTTTAAAAAACCGAAAACGAGTTGGATGATACCGCCTAAAACCACAGCCATGAGGAAATTTTCAAAACCGCCTAAGCTGCCAATGGCAGTGAGGACAATGGCTGCAAGACCTGCTGCTGGGCCACTTACGCCAACTTGCGATCCGCTCAGGGCTCCTACAACGGTTCCGCCAATAATACCGGCGATAACACCAGAAAATAAAGGGGCGCCACTAGCGAGGGCGATTCCCAAGCAAAGGGGTAAAGCCACGAAAAAGACAACAATACTCGCTGGAAAGTCGGCTTTTAAATTTTTAAATGGATTTGAACTATTCATTTTGATATAGGTTTATGTTTGGGAAGAGGGAACCCATAAATTGGGTATCCTTACCAATGATGATTTTGAATATAGAGATGTAACCTCTGTAAGCAACCCGTAAGTTGAGGAGAGGAGTTAGACTAATGAGCTACGCCTATTTCGGAGGTGGAAGATGGGTTTCAAGAATGATACCTCTTAATATAGATAAGCCACTGAAAACGTGACTACTTTTCGTATCAAAAAAAACAGAATCGATTAAAGAAACGGTCTGTAGTACCTTTTTTTCATTCTTAGTTTCGTCCTCGTGCTGTTCCTTTTCCGTGGTGTCGTCTTCATTTTCAATATC
The DNA here is from genome assembly GCA_047630395.1 of Dokdonia sp. Lineage (GTDB taxonomy): Bacteria > Bacteroidota > Bacteroidia > Flavobacteriales > Flavobacteriaceae > Dokdonia. The sequence continues at coordinate 2,719 of JBLHXM010000118.1, read as the reverse complement.
GGGCAAAGCGTAACTGTTTTGATCCATAAATCCCCGTGTCAACAGGCCAGGCTGAAGAATCATAACGCCTACGAGAATACTCATCGTAAGGAATTGAAGAAAAGAAGGCGCTATGTGCTTTTGAGAAATCATTTATAAAATAGCTTTTTGGACTAACTCAATATAAAAACGCTCGATAGGTGCTTTTCCTTTTCCTGTATCCGTTAAGGAAGGTAGGTGCTCGGAAAAATGCCGTTGTTGATGACAGCCCTCTATTACTGTCGAGATGAGCATGTGAGGAAATTCATAGGTGGAATTTACAGCGAGTACCATCAGACTGACACGTTCTACCACGCGTTTATAAGTCTTAAAATACCCCTTCTCGTTTTCGGCTGCTACGCTCTTGGTGTGGTGTGCTTTGGTAGCTTCGGCGATGATAATCTTCCCGAGTAAAATTTCATTGATATATGAAAAGGAATTATCTATGTCGATCTTACGCGTTAAGATACGTATTGCGGTTTCCAGTTGCTGCTGTGGCGTGGGTAAATTACTTGTGGCAAAAACAAGTTGGTACTCCATCCAACTCCAATACCAGCAGGTGAGATAAACCAAAAGTAAATGCTTATTCTCAAAGTATCTATAAATGGAACTTTCGTTAGAGCCAATCTCAATACCGAGTTTTTTAAAGGTAAAAGCCTCAAAGCCCAGCGCGTTGATCATCTCTATACTGTGGGATACAATATTCCGCCCAAGTCCTGAAGACTCGGGGTTCTTTGTATATAAATTAGAATCAATAACGATATGTACCTGTAGTTTGTCCATGAATTTGATGAACAAATATAATAGTATTACTATTAAAAATCAATAGCTTAACTTTTTGTTAAGAGTTTTTCTGTTATCTCGAGCAGAATATTGGTTTCGTCTAGAGCAGGATAGCCTAAATATCTCTTAAAAAAAGTACCATACTTCAAATTTTTGTAATTTTGCCAAAGTTATGAAAGCAATTCTTCACAAAATATCGGCAGCTCTGATGGCCATAGTCCTCGTGTTTACGACGATGTCATTCTCTGTCAGCATGCATTATTGTGGAGATACGCTTGTAAATTATTCATTTACACATGCCGTAGACGGTTGTGTAATGCATTCCATGGCAACGTCAGATGCTACAGGTTGTGACGAAGTCTTATCTAAGAAGTCGTGCTGTTCTGATGAACAATGGGTTTTTGAAGGTCAGGATGAAGTCAAAGTTTCTTGGGATTCCTTTTCTCTTGAACAACCGTCAATTTTTGAAGTAAACAACTTTTCATATCTCAATCTGTCTTTTGGTGGAGCACAGAAAGAGATGTCTTTTAAAGCACATGCACCGCCGCTGATCGTTCGCGACATTTATGTTTTCGATCAGTCTTTCCTTCTGTAGCTATTTTAGTTTATTGATTGCGCTTTCTTGCGCTATATTTACTTTATTTAAAAATAGATACACACATATGAAAAATATATTTTTTTGGGTATTGGTATGTTTCGCTTTCGCGAAAGCGTATCCTCAAGGCCCACCTATTACCAGCGATAAGCCTATTATGTTAGGTGGAAATAGTTTTACGACAAAAACACTCACAGAAATTCGAAATACCGAAAGAGGAACCGCTGTTTACATCCCGCTGATGTTGCACTATTTGCCAACATCCAATAGCTTAGTCGCAGTGCACTTACCCTATATAAGCTATGATTTTGATGATACCTCAGGAAGTGGAATGGCCGATATTAAGATACTAGGTAAGTATCAGTTTTATCGCAAAGATGGCACTGGTAAAACCTTTAGGGTGGTTGCAAAAACCCTACAGACATTGCCTACAGGAGAAGAAATTGATGTCGCCGATTTTAGTACTGGCAATTATTCAGGATATTATGGCATAGTTTCTGGATATGAAACCTTAAAATATGGACTTTCATCTGAAATTGGATATAACTGGATGCCTGATGGTACGCTAGATGAATTCAGAGTCAAAGCAGGGGTTGGACTTCCTTTGTTAAAACCTCAGTATCCAAATAAACAATTGAATTTGTATTTTGAATACACGAGTGTTTGGCTGCACGAACGAGATTGGTATCAATTGTTTTATTCGCAAGGTGTACAGTATGCATTAAAGAATATCACTTTTGATCTTGCAGTACAATTGCCATTGGTGCAGGACAATATTCCAGAGAATCGCACTTATAATTATTCAGTGTTTTTAGGAACACGCTACACTTTTTAAAAAAAAAATAGTATGAAACGTATTATCATAATGACAATGATCTTGAGCTTGTTTGCTGTTACAGGAACACAGGCTCAAAAAAATGGAAAGCAAATGGATGCTTTTGAGGTGCAAGTAGATGGTTTAGGCTGTCCATTTTGCGCTTATGGACTCGAGAAGAAATTCAAAGAATTCAAAGGGATAAAGAAAGTCGCCATCAATATTGAGACCGGAGATTTTAGTTTTCTGTATCCTACAGAAAAAGCGCTTACAATGGATGCTGTTGTTGAGCAAGTAAAAAAAGCTGGCTATACACCAAACATTGCAAAAATAACGCGTGCCGATGGTACCGTTGAAAATTCGGAGGCAGACGCAGTAACTCAAATAACAGGAGAAACTATTCTTTCTGAAGCTGCCATAACTGTTGCAGGAAAATGTGGAATGTGTGAGGCACGTATTTTGAAAGCTACTTCTGGTATTGTAGGGATCACAGAGGCTGCTTGGAATAA
>JBLHXM010000117.1:0-9129 GCA_047630395.1 Dokdonia sp. | reverse complement strand
GATTTATAGGTCACTAACCGCTCATAATAATATTCCACTTGAATACGATAATTTTTAGTCTTAACAATATGCTTACGAGTGGTCATAATAAATCACTTAGAATTAGACAGTAAAGTTGCTCACTATAAGACAGTTCAACAATGATAAAAGTCATAGATTTTAATGAAGAAGCGACTTAGTTTTGATTAAAAAGCAGCACATTATGAAACCTAATATCATCACGACAGAGGCCTTTTATCAAAATTTAGGCAAACTGTTTTATGCAGTAGCATTTGCCGATAAGCGAGTGCGAGACGAAGAATTTTCAAGATTGCAATTATGTATTCTAGATTACTGGCTTGATTATGACGATTTGCTAGATGTCTTTGGCAGTGATGCTGCCTATCTCATAGAGATAGTATTTGAAGGCGTTGAAGCTTTTGAAGAACCTGCACAAGAAATGTTTGATGCCTTTATCACCTATAAAAGAGAACATCCAAAGCTATTCACAGAAAAAGCAAAAGCATTCATTATGGAAACTGCAAAAGCCATTGCCCGATCTTTTTCTGGAATGAACAAATCAGAACTCGTGATGCTAGGTACATTGGAACTGGAACTTCAAAAATCGTAATGCTACTCGAATGCAATTCATAGACTATTATAAAGTACTCGGTATTTCAAAAAACACCAAGGAAGACGCTATTAAAAAAGCATATCGCAAACTTGCTCGTAAATATCATCCAGATCTTAATCCCAATGACAAGAAAGCTGAGGCAAAATTTAAGGAGATCAACGAGGCAAATGAAGTTTTGAGCCATCCTGAAAACCGGAAGAAGTACGATAAATACGGTGAAAACTGGAAGGATGCAGAGGCATACGAAAAAGCAAAACAACAAAGACCCAAACAATCCCGACAAAACACCTACAACGGGCAGCAAGGTTTTAAGGAGGAAAACTTTTCAGATTTTTTTGAATCGATGTTCGGAGGTGGTCAGCAACAGCGACAAAGAGCTACGTATCGTGGCCAAGATTTTAATGCAGAACTGCATCTTGACCTTATGGATGTATACAAAACACATAAGAGAACACTCACGGTAAACGGTAAGAATATAAGAATCACTATTCCCGCCGGAGTAACAAACGGACAAACGATAAAAATTAAAAATTACGGGGGAAAAAGCCCTGCAAACGGTCCGAAAGGAGACTTATACATCACCTTTATAATCAATAAGGACACCACCTTCCACAGAGAGGGACCTCATGTATATATAACTCAAGAAATCCCTTTACTCACCGCTATTCTCGGTGGCTCACAATTAATAAAAACGATTAATGGCACCGTAAAGCTAACAGTAAAAGAGGGGACCCAAAGCGGAACAAAAGTTAAGCTCAAAGGCAAAGGATTCCCCAAGTATAAGCAAGAAAACACATTTGGTGATTTATATGTTACGTATAAGGTGGTGGTACCGAGTACGCTTTCGCGAAAGCAAAAAGAGCTGTATCAAGAACTCGAAAAACTCGAAAACTAATGGAAGACTATATCCTTATATCAGCACAAGATTTTTGCCTCAGTCATGAGGTACGCATAGAAACGGTCCAAATCCTTAGTGATTATGGACTCATAAAAACGGTAAAACGCGAGGAAACATTCTTCATACCCGAAAATCAGATCAAGAGACTGGAAAAAATATTAGTATTCAATAATGAGTTGGACATCAACTTGGAGGGAATTGAAACCATTTTTGACCTATTGGAACGTATCGAAGGAATGCAGGATCATATTCTACAACTAGAAAATAAACTTCAAAGATTTTTATAATGAATACTCTAACAAATGTACTCGCAACGCTTTGGGAAGAATCTCGGACGAGACTCGAAGATAAAATTGGAAATATAACAACCGATGATCTCAAAAAAAGACTACCGCCATCCCCCAATAGTATCGGTTTTTTACTACGACACATCGCCGAGGTTGAACTGCTCTTTGCTAAAAATGTTTTTGGAGCCAAGGACACAAAAGTCATTGCAAAAACGCTCATTGCTCAATATGACACTGGTGAATGGATCCACCTCGAGGAGATACTTGCCATGTTAGAGAGATCTAGAGAAACCCTCAAAAACATCATCTTACAGCAAAGTGACTGGAGCAACACCATTGAAACAACCGAATTTGGCACCAGGACCAAAGCTCAGGCTCTTGGACGTATTACCTCCCATACTGCATACCATGCTGGTCAGTTAGGGATTATTATTAAATATGGCACCACTGTGCACTAAACTATGGACCTGATCACTCCAATACAGGAATAGCTCGTGCAACATCCTATCATGATGAGCGTAGTGCGTTATTTACATTGGGTTATTGCCATACTTGTAATGGCACAAATCATAAGAAAAAAAACTTTATCCCCTAGATACCAATGATAATTTCGCAGTGATACTATCCATTTTTCAGTGCCAAAACTGACTAATGTCATTGTCCTCCCTCAGAAGTAAAAGTACTTTTATAACTCAAAATTCAACGATCATGAAAATAGTTCTGGCCGCCCTCCTGCTCATCACTTCTATAAGCTGCAAACAGCAATCACACGAAGAGAACAAGGTTCCAATATTAAAAAACAAAGAAAGCTCGCTCGACCCAGACTCGGCAGATTCGCTCTACCTAACCAACGATGAAATACGCCACCTACAGGCAGAAAGTCAAGTGCTCAAAAAAGAAGGGTTGATCGCTACACCACGAAATATTCCGGCACTTAAGGAAATAGTGCAGTCTAAAAAAATATATAAAGAGGCCGACGAATATCTTCTTGATTACACCTACCCGTATCTCAATGAGCAGATAAACCCGAAGTACAAGAAGTTTAACGACTATATGACGGAGAGTTACCTCAACGTAGAACGAACCGTAAATCAGATTTTAGAAGATAAAGAACTGCTTTGCGATACATTAAACATCACACGCTTCAGGGATAAACGCATCATTGATTTTAAGTTAAACTCTGTACAAAACAACCTCATCAGTATTCTCTTGTATAAAGAAAATTACTACTCTGGGATGTTACACTCTACCTATATGTTTGACTGCTTAAATTATGATGTTAAGAAAGAGGAGTTTATTTACTTTGACGACTTTTTTATGGAAGGGTCAGAAGACATGGTGTTTGATCTGATTAATGATATCATTTACGAACAAATACACTCGGGTGAGATGTACTACGATTGTTGGGAAATATCAGATCGCGACTTTAGGGCTTATAAAAACAACTTCGTAATCAATGATGACAACATAGCGTTCTATTTTGACGATTGCGTGATTTGTCCTTCATACACAGGACAGTATAGTGTAGTCATTCCGATGCGTCAAATTATGCATCTTATTAAAGGATATTTGCAACCACTATTAGTTTAAATATGTACTTCGTTGTACTTTTAAAAGAACATTAACACCCATTCAATGAAAAGTAATTTTAAGGATATCATCGCATCAGAAACACCAGTTCTAGTTGACTTTTTCGCCGATTGGTGCGGTCCTTGCAAAATGCTCGCGCCCATTTTATCAGAGGTAAAAAAGGAACTTGGAGAAGCTATTAAGATTGTAAAAATTGATGTAGATAAAAATCAACCACTGGCTGCTCAGTATCAAGTGAGAGGAGTACCCACAATGTTACTCTTTAAGAATGGACAGCAGGTCTGGAGACAATCTGGAGTCGTTCAAAAGAATGATATTATCCGTCAAATAAAAAATAATTGAATGTACTTACCGGATCATATAGAACATACTCTACTCCATCCAACAGCTACTGTAGATGATATAAAAAAGCTTTGTCACGAAGCGATAAACTATCATTTTTATGGCGTTTGTGTTCCAGAATGCTATGTTGCGCTTTCGCGAAATATACTGAACGAGCATCCCGTAAAAGTCATTGCTGTCGTGGGCTTCCCGCTCGGAAACCAGAGCACCGTTGCAAAAGTATGTGAAGCAAAACATGCAATCCTCCTTGGCGCCAGCGAAATAGATATGGTTATCAATCTGGGCTTCTTAAAGTCTGGCTTACTCGATAAAGTCACTAACGATATCGCCGAAGTAAAAAAGGCCATAGGCAACCATACACTCAAAGTCATTTTAGAAAATTGTTATCTCACTGAGGAGGAAATACGAACGGTCTGTACACTTGCCATAAAGGCCAATGCAGATTTTGTAAAAACAGCTACAGGTTTTGGATCTGGCGGTGCGACCTTAGAAGACCTAGCCATTATGAAAACTGCATGCTGAGGTGTCCTTAAAATCAAAGCCTCTGGCGGAATTAAGGATCGAGCAACCGCAATACAGTTCATAGAGGCCGGAGCCGAACGAATTGGCACCTCGTCTGGGGTGCAACTTGTTCTTTAAAACCGTACAATATGAGCACACATATAGCAGCAAAAAAAGGAGAGATTGCCCAAACCGTATTACTTCCTGGAGACCCAATGCGCGCCAAATGGATTGCAGAAACTTTTCTAGAACACCCAATATGCTACAATGACGTCCGCGGTATGCTGGGGTATACGGGTATCTATAATGGAAAACCTATCTCCGTACAAGGCACTGGAATGGGGATTCCCTCTGCTCTTATCTACTGTCATGAACTCATCAATGACTACGGCGTTCAAAACCTCATACGCGTTGGGTCCGCAGGTTCTTACCAGAAAGATATTAAAATTAGAGATATTGTCATTGCGATGGCTGCCAGTTCCACTTCAGGAATTAATAATTCTAGATTTGTAAATGCAGACTATTCTCCTACGGCAAATTTCGATCTTTTTCTTAAGGCGTGCCTCTATGCAAAAGATCAAAACATACCGATCAAAGCGGGCAATGTCCTTTCTTCCGATGAGTATTATGAAGATAATTTTGATAGCTACAAGCAGTGGGCAAAATTTGGCGTACTCTGTGTAGATATGGAAACTGCTGGCCTCTATACCATCGCTGCAAAACACAATGTAAAAGCACTTGCTATACTTACGATTTCAGATTCCCTAGTGACTAAGGAGAAAGCCATGACAGCCATTGAACGTGAGACTACTTTTAAAAAGATGATTGAGATTGCACTGGAAACTTGTAATCTCTCTCTATAGTAACAGGGAAGATCTGCAGAGAGTTATACCAGAACAGAAGCTTACCGTATTTTAAATACTCTAAAAAGCGTGTATTACTGCACATAGAAAACCACTACTCTTATAAAAAAGTAGTGGTTTTCTAAATTAGATTTTTTGCTTAAAATGAACCTCCTTTTTATTTACCATAGGCCTATATATCAGGATACGCATAGCTACTTTTCGTTCCAGCACATGCAAGGCATCTTACCTACATTTTAAATGTAAACACCGGAAGTTCAGAATGATTTGCAACACGCTCTGCGATACTCCCATTAAAGAAATGAGATAGTCCTCTGCGTCCGTGAGTTGGCATTGCAAGAGCATCTGCACCTACTTTTTGAGCATATTCATAAAGACCTTTCTCGATACTGTACCCATTAGTGATGACAAGATCATCGGCATGTAATAGTGTTCCAAACTCTGCAATCTTCATAAATGCTTCCATACGTTCTTCAATCTCTTTCGAGCTTCTAAAACGATCTGCTGGTAAGTTTACATACACAAGATCAATCTTAACATCCAACTCCTCCAGAAATGGAATAGCATTTCTATACGCTTTCACATTCTCTTTCTTAAAATCACAGGCAAATACAACGCGCTTTGGAAGCAACATCTCTTCATTTCCTTTTACCACCAAGACGGGTACTTCAGAAGTACGCACGACCCGCTCCGTATTTGAACCTACAAATTCTTCTTTAAGGCCACGGGCACCGTGAGAGCCCATTATTACAAGATCTACACCCTGCTCCAATGCAAGGTCATTCACTTCTTCAAAAACTTTATAATTTTGAACCGTCTCCGTGACTGTAATCCCCTCGAGAAAAGGCTTATCTAAAAAGGCAGCAAATTGTTTTTCAGCGAGTTTCATATGGAAAACGGCCTCGGCAATCCCTTGACTTTCTTCTTTGATAAAAATAGAGTCTGCAAGACCCATCATATGTAAAACGAGAATCTCAGCCTTGTGCGCTTTCGCGAAAGCGGCCGCCACTTCAAGTGCATATTCAGAGTGCTCCGAGAAATCTACGGGAACTAGTATCTTCTTCATAATTATAGTTTTAATGGGATTTAAATACTTCTTTACGTTTGCGCAACTGACGTTCTAAGTCGGAGATCGTTTCTCTCATTGCTGATTCAAAATGAATGTCTGTAGTTGTTGCATACAACCGAGGACCCGGACCGCTTAACTCAATCTCGCACGTTTGATGCGCTGGATCACTGGTATTTTCTTGTTTAAAAAATACGGTAGCTCGAATAAGCCAAGGATATTTTTTGTTCAGTTTTTCAAGTTGAGTCCGGGTCATAGTATCCAAAGACTCACTTTCTTGCATTTTTACATATTGAAAGGTAGTTGTCATATCGCTTCGTATTTATCTCAAAGTTAGAAATACGGCTAGCGTAAGACTATGACAATTATCAGCTATAGAAAATTAAGGAAATTGAGATGCTATCTAAGGCACAAAAGAATGAAGATTTAATGTTTAGAGGTGTTACCTGGATGCCATTTAAAAAGCATACATCAAGCCTCCAGTAATAGATACATGGCCAAAAGACAGATTGCGTGCTGCTCCCCTATCGTCATATTCATTTGACATATTTCCATAACGCAACTCTGGCATAACATACCAATTTTTAAAAGTTTCGATTTTCACTCCTAAACCAAATAGAGTTCCTATGCCCCATTGGGTCTCCACATTAAAAGTATCGTTTGCACTTCTCGCCTTTACATCCATAAATGTAAGTGCGCCTCTCACATAAAACGGACTCTTTTGATTGGGCACAACTTTAAAAAAATACATCCCTCCAAATACAACGCCTCGCTGAACAAATTCAATATTTTCTTCTTCAAAACCTTGATCTCTATCAAAGCGATTCCAGATAAACCCTGCAAATATTTTGGACTGATTTCCTAAGCTATATGCGACCGTAACATCAACTCCATTGCCTATGCGCAAAGGGTTTTTGAATACTTTTCGGGTAGGAAAATGTAATGAAGGACTGAAAGAAACGCTCCAAGTTTCTTGAGCGATCGCTGTTGAAAAAATCATGAGTAATGCAAGTAGTAGAAGGCTTTTCATGGTAGAGTATCCTATTAAGTAACGATGCTCAAAACTATCATCAAAGCAATTCTTTAACTATGACAAATCTCATAGTATACAAGGCGCACTCAGCATACATTTGAAGTACATTGTTCCATTTAAAATGCCAAAAAATGAAAACGTACATCATTCTAATTACGATCCTCTTATTTACTGTAGATTCATTCTCTCAAGAGATTAAAAACGTAGACTTTATCTCCCCGTTACATGAAAAAATGGCCGCTGTACAAAGTGGCGAAAACTGGGGATTCATGAACGCTGACGGAGTCTATACCATCGCTCCAAGAAAAGATCTTGCCATCCCATTGAAGACTGCAAGTCAAATGCCATATCCCTACTTTTCACAAGGTAGAGTCCTCTTTATGGAGGTAAGAGAGAATATTGAATACTACGGATTTATAAATACAACTGGAGAAATTGCCATTCTTCCCAAGTACATAGAAGTAACACCTTTCAATGAGCACGGAAAAGCACTAGCCCTTGAATTATTCAAACAGCAATTAGGAGAGAATGGCATTCTTCAAAAACAAATGGTTCGCTACGTTTATAGGGAGGTTGTAATAGACACCACTGGCACTACCGTATCTTATCTAAAAGATCCTCAGCATATTATACCGATGAGGGATCAAATGAAAAGGGGTGTAAAAATCACTTCTTACTTTATTTCTGATGTTCTCGTTGCTGTTAAGAATAACGAGGGTTCTTGGGATATCGTAAACATTACTAAAAATTGAAATATGGAAACGATAGAAGAGCCTACAGTAATGCCTAGAATAGGAGACGACGTAATAGATTTTGAAGCCATCACTACACACGGAAAACTTAAATTCTCAGAATATATCGATAGTAAATGGGCGCTCCTTTTTTCCCATCCTGCAGATTTCACCCCTGTGTGCACCACAGAAATGAGTGGCTTTGCAGTAGAACAAGCAACCTTTGATAACCTAAATACGAAGCTCATTGGTTTAAGTATAGACAGTATTCATTCCCACCTCGCCTGGGTGAATAACGTACATAAGAACACAGGGGTCTATATGGATTTTCCAATCATTGCAGATATTGATATGAAGGTTGCAAAACTCTACGGGATGCTACAACCTAACGAGAGTGAGACCGCCGCTGTGCGTGCCGTTTTCTTTATCGATCCCTATCAAAAAATAAGATTGATAATGTATTACCCCCTCAATGTAGGTAGAAATATGAATGAAATCATACGTTGTCTTGTGGCCTTACAAACGAGTGATGCCCATAAAGTGGCATTGCCGCTCAACTGGGAAAAAGGAGATAAAGTAATACTTCCACCTCCCAAAACACTCAAACAAATGGAGGCTCGCATTGCAGATGATAGCTGTGAGAAAGTAGATTTCTATCTAGCTAAAAAGTCATTAGAATTAGAATAAGCTTGCGCATTATTTACGCTTTCATACGTACCTAAGTACGAAAGCAAACTAAAACCAATACACCATGCATATTCATAATTTTGCAGCATCCAATTCTGTTCTCAAAAAATACATCGCCGAATTAAGGGCTGTTTCCATTCAAAAAGATGCCTGGAGATTTAGACACAATATCGAGCGAATAGGTGCTATTTTAGGATATGAGCTCAGTAAGTCTCTTAGCTATTATGAAGATGCGATCCAGACTCCTTATGGAGTAAAAAATATGTCCTTACCAGATGAACAGCTAGTTGTTTGTGCAATTTTAAGAGCAGGACTCCCCTTGCATAGTGGGGTTCTATCTTGTTTTGATAATGCAGAAAATGGGTTTATTTCGGCCTATCGAAAACGTCAAGAGGATGGCGCTATTACAACAATCACAGAATACTTGGCTACTCCTGATCTCAATGGAAAGACCTTGATATTATGTGATCCTATGATTGCGACCGGAAGCACCCTTCAAACAGTATATGACGTTATCA
>JBLHXM010000116.1:0-9171 GCA_047630395.1 Dokdonia sp. | reverse complement strand
CGAAGGACTCACGAAGGCCCGTAAGTTAACGGTTCGTAATTAAGAAAGAACCTGTGGAAGAGTACATGCTGCCCTGTATGAATAAAAAATACCTAGGGTTTGAATGCATGGGTTGTGGTTTACAACGTTCATTAGTATTACTCGTTCGAGGTGAATTTATAGATGCATTTTTAATGTACCCAGCAATCTATCCATTGATAGGTTTGCTGGGTTTTATAATTACAAATCAGTTTAGAAGCATCAAATATGCTAACTTTATCATCCCGTTCTTAGCTATTCTGACGGTAGGAACAATCATTGTAAGCTATATCATTAAGATAACGTAACTAACCAAAATATTAAATAAAATGGAAAATCAAAAACTACCTAATGCAACAATAGCCATAGTCTTAGCAATACTATCTATTTTATGCTGCTGTCTTCCATACGGCCTGGGTAGCTTAGCACTTGGAGGTATTGCGCTGTATTTAATACAAAAAGACACCAAATTATATATTGAAAACCCAGATTCATATAGTAATTACAGTCAATTAAAAACGGCTAAAATCATAGCAATCATAGGAATTGTGATAGGGGTTATCCTTTTATTACTCTCCGCTTACATGACTATATCAGGGCAAGACCAAATTTTTCAAGAATACCTAGAACAAATGCAACGCAAAATAGAGGCTAATCAGTAATTAGTAATTAGTAAAAAACGCATACTGAAATCGACCCAATAGGGTCGATTTTTTTATTCTCAAATTTTCAAGCTTCAACTTATTCCTTTACATTCGTATTATAACAAAAACAACCATGGAAAACATAACACCTCCGGCTACCCAATCAATGCCGACTGAAAGACCGAGTAATTATCTTATTCTTGCCATTGTAAGCACCTTTTTGTGCTGTAACATCACTGGGATTATTAGTATCATTTATGCCGCACAGGTAAATGCAAAATGGGAAGGCGGCAACTATGAAGGAGCCATCAGTGATTCTAAAAATGCAAAATTATGGGTGATTATAGGACTGTGTTCTGCACTTTTACTCATACTCCCTCTCTTATTAATTTTTGGCGCAGGGATCATAGCGGCACTTAACGATGCAGCTGGCGGTAGTTATAGTGGTTACTAAAAAATGTCAATCTCAAAATACATAAAATACGGGTACCTCCTAGTGGTCATACCCGTATTTTTTTTAGTCCGCTACTATTACTTCAACGATCCAGAAATTGCACAACAAGGAACCGTTTTTGCCGTATGTCCATTTCATTATGTGACAGGATATCACTGTCCGGGCTGTGGGAGTCAAAGAGCCATCCATGATCTTCTTAACTTTAGACTCTTGGAAGCGATTAAACACAACATATTACTACTGGTTGTAATTATTGTGTTTATAGGGAAAGGGTATTCTATCATTTCTAAGAAGTTCTTTCCTTCCAACTATTATGATCTCAATGGCAGACCCTGGTTTACATATAGTTTAATTGTACTTGTTTTTAGCTACTGGATTTTACGCAATATTCCGCATGTTCCCTTTACGTTCTTCGCACCTTAATTATAGTGCATAAAAAAACCGCTTACATATTCATATAAGCGGTTTCTGATATCCAATGACCTTCCTTTTACTTTTCGAAGGCTCTTAGTGTTTTTGTAATAATAGCAACACACTCTAGTAATTGATCTTCAGTCATCACCAATGGTGGCGCAAAACGAATAATATTACCATGCGTAGGTTTAGCAAGCAATCCGTTATCACGCAACGCCATACAAATATCCCATGCCGTTGAGCTATCCTCTGTATCGTTAATGATTACAGCATTCAACAATCCTCTTCCACGTACCAGTGTAGCGATATTACTTCCTGCGATGAATTCACTCATTTTAGCTCTAAAAAGTTCGCCAAGACGTCTTGCGTTTTGGGCGAGATTCTCATCTCTCACGACTTCCAAAGCTTCCATAGCTACAACTGCCGCGATTGGATTTCCTCCAAACGTACTTCCATGCTGTCCTGGCTTAATCACATTCATAATGTGGTCATTTGCGAGTACTGCAGAAACAGGATATGCTCCTCCAGAAAGTGCCTTTCCTAAGATGAGTACATCCGGTTGTGCATAGGTATCTTGCTTTTCACAATGCCCTTGACAATCACAGGTTCCACATACAGCCAATAAAGCTCCAGTACGTGCAATTCCCGTTTGAATTTCATCGGCGATAAAAAGAACATTATGTTCATTACACAAGGCTTGTGCTTTGCGCATATAATCGTCAGCTGGCGTATACACACCTGCTTCTCCTTGAATTGGTTCTACGAGGAAACCAGCAATATTTTTTGAAGATTTCAAAGCCGCTTCTAAAGCGTCTACATCATCATAAGCGATCTTGATGAAACCGGCGGTATAAGGACCAAAGTTCTTGCGTGCATCTTCATCATTCGAAAAGGATATAATCGTTGTTGTTCTTCCGTGGAAGTTATTGGTACACACAATAATTTGTGCTTCATTTTCGGCAACTCCTTTTTTCTCGTATGCCCATTTACGTGCAATTTTGATGGCAGTTTCAACAGCCTCTGCCCCCGTGTTCATAGGCAGTAGCTTATCAAAGCCAAAATATTCAGTAGCATACTTTTCATAAGGTCCTAAAACGTCATTATAAAAAGCGCGTGATGTAAGTGTCAAGGTTTTTGCTTGTTCTGTCATCGCATTTACGATACGTGGATGACAATGTCCTTGATTTACGGCAGAATAAGCAGAAAGGAAATCATAGTATCTCTTTCCTTCAGCATCCCAAACGTACACCCCTTCTCCTCGTTTCAAAACTACAGGTAGTGGGTGATAATTGTGTGCTCCGTGTTTGTCTTCTAAAGCAATTGCCTCTTTCGAAGTGAGTTGGTCAACAGTGGCCATAATCTAAAATTTTAAATTAAAAATATGCAATTCCTACGGTACCTTTATTCTTTCGAAAGCTCGAAAATTCAGCGGAGGAGAGAAATCATCCTTAGACGTGCAATTTACAAAATTTAAGCCCTGTTAAAAAAATCATTCAGACAATTTTGATGCGAGGACGGAAACCTGCAATTCGAGTCGTTTTAGCTCCCTGATGACGCTATTCTTATCCATTTGCATCCATATGAAAACTTTAATCATAGACATCATCATGATGCAAATCATTCCTCCAGCAGCCCATTTGATGAGCATATTGGTATCTTCTACATTCATAAACTGAACGATACAATAAATCAAAAACCCTAAGGCTACAAAGGTCATTACATTCATAATCACAATGAGCCATTTATTTTTACCATCGAATACGCCACCAAACATTTGCAACATATTTTGCTCGTCTAAATGATCATAAAACTTTGCTTCTTCACTTGTCAAAGCTTCTTTGATTAATAGGTCTACTTCTTCAAACTCTTTTCTCATGACTTCTATTTATTTAAGTATTGTTTTTAAATGTTCTCTAGCGTAATACAGTCTCGATTTAACCGTGCCCTTTGAAATTTTCAAAATTTCGCTGATTTCAATCAACCCATAGGACTCCACATAGAATAACGTTAGTACTTTTTGATGCTCCTCAGACAGCAAAGTGATAGCAGTCTTTAATTGAGCAATGACTACTAGAGGTCGTATACTGTCTTCTTCTTCAGGATCGACTGTTTGATCCAACCTTTGTTTAGCTTCCGTATTTATTTTGTTTTTTCGATACCAGTCAATCGCTTTTTTAGTGACGATAGATACTCCCCAACTCCCAAACTTCTCCGGATTTTCCAAGGCATCCATTTTGTTCAGTATCTTGATCCAGGCATCTTGTGCGATATCTTTGGCAATAGCGATATCCTTACAATAGCGATATGCCTGTCTACAAAAGACAATGTGCCATCTTTTTACGAGCACGGCCATAGCCGTTGTATGTCCCTCACGATATTGCGTTACGAGCCAAGAATCTTTTATTTTTTTAGATGGTTTCATATTGCTTTCTACCCTATAGACGAAGGAAGTATGGATAGGTTCATTTTGGTAGTCTCCAATTAAAGATAATTTAAATAAGCAGTTAAGGTTATTATTGCTATTGCTATTTTTGTCCTCATGGGTAGAAGAAAACAAAACCGTCAAGTATTTGAGAATATTTCGGTAACAGATGCGGGTGCAAAAGGCAAGGCTATTGGCCATGCACCAGATGGCAAGGTGATTTTTATTAATAATGCGGTGCCAGGTGATGTCGTAGATGTTCAGACGACCAAAAAGCGGAAGGCATACTATGAAGGAACGGCAACGAATATCCATACGCTTTCGCCAAAGCGTACACAGCCTCAATGTCAGCATTTTGATGCCTGTGGTGGCTGTAAATGGCAGCATATGGACTATCAATACCAATTGGAGTACAAACAACAAGAGATTGTCAATAACCTGACTCGCCTAGGAAAAATTGAGTTGCCAGAAATAACACCCATTGCCGGTAGCGCTGAACAGTACTTCTATCGTAACAAGATGGAGTTTGGTTTTTCAGATAGCAAATGGCTCACTTTGGAACAAATCAAAAGTGACGAGATTATTGAAGATCGCAATGCCCTTGGTTTTCATATCGCGGGCATGTGGGATAAGATTTTAGATATTGAAAAATGTCATTTACAAAAAGATCCTTCCAATGCCATTCGCAATGGTATTAAAGAATTTGCCTCCCAAAATGACATGGCATTCTATAATGCACGTAATCAAGAAGGTCTCTTACGCACTCTCATGATTCGCACTTCTTCTACAGGGGAATTGATGGTCCTCGTTCAATTCTTTCAAGAAGATGTTGCAAAACGTACCCTGTTACTCGATTACCTAAAAGAGGAATTTCCAGAAATCACCTCTTTATTATACGTTATCAATAGTAAAGGAAATGATACCATCTACGATCAGGAGGTTATTTGTTATAACGGCCGAGATCATATATTTGAAGAAATGGAAGGCTTGCAATTTAAAATCAATGCAAAATCTTTCTACCAAACCAACTCTGCTCAAGCCTTTGAGCTGTATAAAATCACACGTGCTTTTGCAGGATTAACAGGCAACGAATTGGTCTATGACTTATACACCGGAACAGGAACAATTGCTCAGTTTGTTGCTAAAAACGCTCGAAAAGTCATTGGCGTAGAAGCCGTCCCTGATGCGATTACTGCTGCTATCGAAAATGCTGAACGCAACGGGATTACAAATACAGAATTTTTTGTGGGTGACATGAAAAAAGTCTTCAATACTGAATTTATCAATACCCATGGTCTTCCAGATGTGATTATTACTGACCCTCCAAGAGATGGAATGCATGCAGATGTGGTTAAACAAATCTTAAACATTGCGCCGGCCAAAGTTGTTTATGTAAGTTGCAATAGCGCAACACAAGCTCGTGACCTTGCGTTACTAGATGAAGCATACAAAGTAACGAAGGTGCAACCTGTAGATATGTTTCCGCAAACGCATCATGTAGAGAATGTTGTCCTACTTGAAAAGCGCTAGTATAACAAACAACTATGATAGATCAACATATTCCTATCGCTCAATAATGATAAAAACGACTTTCAAAATACTAGGAGTCCTAGCAGTACTAACTATACTATTGGTGAGTTGTGAGCGCGATGATATTTGCGCAGAATCTACTCCAACTACTGCGCTGCTCATTATTCGCTTCTATGACGCCGATAATCCTACCGAATTCAAAGCCGCTTCAGACTTGGTCGTTGCGGAAGTTGGTGCCAGTACAGGGCTTATTTTTACGGGAGACAGCATTGCGATTCCTTTACGAACGGATATTGATATTACTACCTATCGTTTCACAAACAATGCAAATGCAGACATAGACGCAGACAATCCTCCCAATGAAGACCTCATCAATTTTGACTATATCCGTACCGAAGAATATGTAAGCAAAGCCTGTGGCTTTCGATCGCTTTATGAGCAATTAGGTATTGCAAGAGATGGGCAAGATGACGGTTCGTGGATTCGAGAACTAATTATAGACAACACTTCAGTAAATGATGCAACAGCAGCACATATTCGTATTTTTCATTAGTCTCTGGCTTGGACTTGCAGCTTCGAACCTGCTTGCACAAGAAGAAGTCGTCATCATCGACTCTATCCCAGCCAAAACCCAATACTATGGTTTGCGAATCGGTGTGGATATCGCTAAACCATTGCGTACGCTTTTGGATGATGATTATTCAGGTTTTGAAATTACTGGAGACTTCCGGATCAAAGATCGCTATTATCTCGCGGCTGAGATCGGTAATGAAAACCGTATAACAGACCTACCCAATATCAATAGCACCTCTACAGGGAGTTATATAAAAGCCGGTTTTAATTACAATGCCTATGACAATTGGCTGGGGATGAACAACTTGATTTATGCAGGTGTAAGAGGCGGCTTTTCGACCTTTAGCCAGGACTTGAACAGTTATACCATTTATACGACCACGGATCTTTTTGAAGATGATACCCGAACAGACAGCCGATCTTTTTCTGGACTTAGTGCCTCTTGGCTCGAATTCCAATTGGGCGTGCAAGTAGAACTATTCTCCAATATCTATCTAGGTGCTAATGTGCAGATCAAGCGCAGCATCACCAATACAGAGCCGGATGGTTTTGAGAATTTATTTATTCCAGGTTTTGGAAAAACAACCGATGGCAGTTCATTTGGTGTGGGCTACAGTTATACCCTATCCTATCTGATTCCGTTTTTTAAACGTTAGTTTAGATACACCCTTCGACAAGCTCAGGATGACAGCGTACTTCTACCAGGTTCAGGGTGAATAGTCTACAAGCTCTATTCCTCTTCGTCCTGTCTATCCATGTACTTGCCTTTTTTACTCCCGGCATACATTTCATATTTTACCAAGCGACTTTCAAGACTACCGTTAAACACCTTAATCTTACGACTCGGACGCAGGCCTACATGCTTTAATGCTTCCATATTGGAAGTAATAAACCAGGCATGAGATCCAGGATACGATGATTTCAAGGTATCTCCTATTTCTTTATAGAATTCTTCCATAGCAACAGGAAGACGCTCTCCATAAGGTGGATTGAATACCATTTGCAAAAAGTCATTTCCTTCTTTTTCAGAATGGAAGAAATTCTTCTCACGGATTTCAATAAACTCAGAGAGTTGAGCATTTTCAACATTATCAATTGCCTTTGATACCGCCGAAGGGGCCTTATCATAACCAATAATCTTGTACTTAAAGTCTTTCACTCTTTTCAAAGCTGAGGCTTCAATAAGATCATATAAGTCTGGATCCCAATCGTCCCATTTTTCAAAAGCAAATTCCTTTCGGTTGATATTGGCTGGAATATTACAACCAATCATCGCCGCTTCAATAAGCATGGTACCACTACCACACATTGGATCCAGTAGATCACTATTCCCGTTCCATCCGCTCATCAATACCAATCCTGCAGCTAGCGCTTCATTGATCGGTGCGATATTTGTTAAGTTTCTATACCCTCTATGGTGTAAAGAGGCTCCACTACTATCTAGGGAAACCGTACACCAATTGTTTTGAATATGGACATTGATACGTACATCTGGATGTTTTGTATCGACATTGGGGCGTACATTCTCTTCCCGTCTAAACTTATCGACAATCGCATCCTTGGTTTTAAAGGATACATATTGAGAATGTGTAAACGTTTCTCCACTCACTGTCGCATTGATAGCAAAAGTGCGTTTTACGTCTAGATACTTCCGCCAGTTAAGGCGTTGCATACGACGGTACAAATCCTCTTCGTTCATCGCACGAAACTCGGCGATGGGCTTTAAGATTTTAATGGCAGTGCGACAACAGAGGTTGGCTTTATACATAAAACCTTTGTCTCCTTCAAAGGAAACATTACGTACTCCTTTTTCGATGCGACTGGCGCCCAGATTGTGTAGTTCCTCGGCTAAAGTATCTTCAAAGCCAAAAAAGGTTTTGGCTACCATCTTAAAGTTTTGATTGTGCTCGCTCATATACCGCAAAAATACGTTAATTTTATCCCCTAAGACAGGAAAAACACCAACCCTTGATCGCATTTATTTTACCCATCATCGCTGTACTACTCGGCTTAAGTCTCGCACTACTCTTTAGACCTGCCATGGACAATGGCGTGAGGCTACTTCTATCCTTCAGTGGAGCTTTCCTCCTATCTGTGACTATTTTTGAATTATTACCGGAAGTATACGGCGGTACGACAGAAAATGTAGGCCTTTTTATCATCGCAGGTCTGCTGACTCAAATCTTTCTGGAATTTGGTTCTAAAGGCGCAGAGCACGGACATATGCACCACCAAGATTCGGCCGCGTTCCCTTGGTTGTTATTCTCGAGTTTATGCATTCATGCGCTTTTGGAAGGTTTTCCAATTGCGGATAACGACCAACTACTTTACGGAATTGTAGTTCATAAAATTCCAATCGCAATTATTATTTCGACTTTTTTATTAAAGTCAAAAATGTCGCGTTGGAAGTCGGTGCTATTCTTAATGATCTTTGCGAGTATGACGCCTTTGGGCGCTTTCGCGAAAGCGGTATTTCCCATACTCGAGGAATACACTACTGTCATTAATGCCTTTGTAGTGGGTGTCTTATTGCATGTTTCTACGACCATCTTATTTGAGTCGTCGAAAAACCATCAATTTAATGCTTCCAAATTGGGCGTTATCCTCTTGGGAATTGTCATCGCTTACTTTATCTAATGTTTAGCAAAGAAGCATCGAAGCAGGTACGACAAGATTTCTGGATCTTCTTCGGGAAACGGCATCCACGAAAATGGTTATTGTATCATACAAAACTTAAAGATTTTAGCCTAAAATTTGACTTTGACACAAAGAAAGCTATTGTAGCTTTTGATGTTGAGCACTCCGACGACTTATACAGGGCCTATTATTTTGACAAGCTTGTGAGTTTAAAAAAGTTACTCCTGGAAGAGGTCTCTCCAGATTTTATTTTTAATGATCAATATGTACTTGACAATCGCAAACGGATAGCACGCTGCTATCTTCAGTTGGATGGCGTGAGTATTCACAATAAGAATAGTTGGCCAGAAGTTTTTGATTTTTTCAATGCGCATATGGACAAGATGGAAGCTTTCTTTTGGGAGTACGAAGATTTTATCAAGGCGTAAAACGGTCGTTTTTGATACTACTTGAATCGATATTCGATCAACAATCTCCAA
>JBLHXM010000115.1:0-9232 GCA_047630395.1 Dokdonia sp. | reverse complement strand
CAATATCACCCGTATGTCGACCCGTGGCATCTTTTTGAATTTTACCTTCCGATAGACGAACTACGTCTGAATTCGCTTAAAAAAATAGCAGCTGCTGTTGCTACGTTGAGGCTTTCGGTGGCTTGTTCTGGGCCAAATCGAGGAATACCGATACGCTGTGAAATTTTAGATTCAATTTCAGATGAAATACCATTTGCTTCATTCCCCATCACAAGGATTCCATCTTTCGGTAGCGCAGCGCTGTACACATTATCACCATCCATAAAAGTTCCATAAATGGGCCGTTTTGTTTTCCCTACATAATCGATCAAATCTGCATAAACAACATTTACGCGTGTCAAAGAACCCATGGTCGCCTGAACAACTTTTGGATTATAACAATCCACTGTTTCCTTAGAACACACTAAATCTGTGATTCCAAACCAATCACACAAACGGATAA
The DNA here is from genome assembly GCA_047630395.1 of Dokdonia sp. Classification (GTDB taxonomy): domain Bacteria; phylum Bacteroidota; class Bacteroidia; order Flavobacteriales; family Flavobacteriaceae; genus Dokdonia. The sequence goes on along the minus strand of JBLHXM010000115.1, from coordinate 8,790 downwards.
TGGTTCCTAAATTCCCTGGATCTCGCACATCATCAAGGAGCAGCGTTAATCCACTTTCGGTTGTTTTTTTTGCCTCTGGAATTCTAAATATCGCAATGGCTGTTTGTGGTGTCTTTAGAAAGCTCACTTTCTTAAGATCGGCCAATGTCACAGCTGCTACTTTCGTCGCCTGTTCCGAGAAAGCGCTATCATCCACACTCCATAAACCTTCCAAAATAAGCGATGAATCTAATAGTTCCTGAATCACCTTAATACCTTCAGCCACAAAGATCCCCTCTCTATTTCGGTACTTTTTTTGACCTAAGCTCGTTATTCGTTTGATTTGGCTTTTGCTTAACACTATATAAAATGTATTTTTGAATCTTTAAAGGCTCCTTTGACATATACTCCTGCAAAAATATCATTATTTCTAATAGTAGCAACCCTTCTTTTGGGATGTGATGCTACGAGAAGATTAGCGCCTGACCAGCATCTACTGGAAAAACTAACGATTATCACTAATGGCACGGAGATAAGCGACCCTTACATTTATAAAATTCCACTTCAAAAACCGAATGCTAAAGCACTAGGACTCCCTATCAAACTGTATGTCTACAACTTGGCAAGACCCAATATTGACTCCATTATGGAGTCTCAGCGTTTGGCTAATGAAGGAAGGAATACATTTTGGAATGGATTGCTTTCGCGAAAACAAGTCGCAGGAATTCGACAAGGAAAAATAAACTTCAATAGCGCCCTAAAGAAAACAGGGGAACAACCAGCCATTGCTTCCGATGACATTGCAAAGAAATCAGCCAAAAGACTGAACTCCTACTATGCCAACAACGGTTACTTCAATGCCAAAGTCGTCTATAAAATCAAGAAAGATAGTAACCAGCGTGCCGAAGTCACCTATAACATAGAGACAGGTCAACCGTATTATCTAGACGCTATTACTCCAATTATCGCCTCCAAAGCGGCCGATTCGATATTTGCCGCACATACAGACGACATGCTCATAGAAAAAGGACAACGATACCAAACCCTAGCGATCAATGCAGAACGGAATCGGCTCACTACATTATTCAGAAATAATGGTTTATTTCATTATGAACCAGACCAACTACGCATCATTGTTGATAGTGTTAATACAGGACATAAGGCAAATGTAGAAATCATTATTGATGATCGTAAAGTCAATGCAGAAGATAGTGTGGTTGGGATTCCTTATCAGGTTCACAAAATCAGTAAGATTAATATTATTACAGATTATAATTTTACAGATAGAGAAAAGGTCTACCAAGATACCATTGTGGCCGATGGTTTTAATTTTTTTGCCTACGACAAGATTAATTATCGCATCAAATCCTTAACAGACATTATCCCTTTCAAACCAGGGGCCGTCTATCGAGACAAGGACCGCACTCAGACCTTAAGTCAGCTCAGCAGCTTACGCACTTTTAAGTATCCTGGTATTCAATATGTTTCAGATCCCGACGATCCGTCTGGAAAAGACCTTATAGCTACCATTCGATTGACACCTTTAGAAAGGTATAAACTCCGTGCAGATTTTGATGTTTCGACTTCTAATATTCAAGATGTGGGTCTTGCAGGCTTTGGATCCTTATTGATTCGAAACTTATTTAAAGGTGCTGAAACCTTAGAAATTTCGGGTCGAGGTAGTATTGGAGCCTCTGATGACGCAGCCAATGAAGGAAATGGATTTTTTAATATTACTGAAATAGGCGCCGACTTGAACCTCACCTTCCCGCGTATCTTTTTTCCGGTAAACACCACCAAACTCATTCCTGCCGAGTGGCGTCCCTCCACCAATTTAAACGTGGGTTTAAGCACGCAGCAGAACATTGGTCTGGATAAGCAAAATGTGGCAGGAGCTCTGCGTTACAATTGGTATCCACGTACAACGAGAAGCTATCGTTTAGATCTTATTGACACACAATATGTGCGAAATCTTCGAACAGATAATTACTTTAATATTTACACCAATAGCTATAATGACCTCAATAGTATCGCTGTAGATAATATCGCAAATGTTGACCCTAACTTCTTCATCTTTGATGAAAACGGCATCGCTCGGCTTACGATCAAAGATGGAGGCGCTTCCTCCTTTATTTCTGCAGTTCAGGACGACGAGGTAGCTGGCATAAGTGATGCAGAGCGAAGAGAAGTAAATGCCATTGATGAACGGAAAAACAGACTTACGGAAGACAACCTTATTTTGGCTACCAATTTTTCATACATCTACAACAACAGACAGAACCTTTTTGATGACACTTTTACACGGTTGCGTTTGCGACTAGAACTTGCCGGAAATCTACTCGATTTTGTTTCTAGCACTGCTAATTTACCTAAGAATGATGAAGGCAATTCTCGTATTTTCGGTGTCGTTTTTTCTCAATATGTAAAAACGGAAATAGACTATATCAGACATTGGGACATAGGAAACGACAATGTCCTGGCTTTTAGAGCCTATGGAGGTCTCGCGGTACCTTATGGAAATTCAAAAAGTATTCCATTCACGCGAAGTTTCTTTGGCGGAGGATCTAATGATAATCGCGCATGGCAGGCCTACCAATTAGGGCCAGGTCGTAGCGGTGGTCCTAATGAGTTCAATGAAGCTAATATGAAGTTGGCGCTCAACGTAGAACATCGATTCACTCTTCTCGGTCCAATAAAAGGAGCTGTTTTTTTAGATGCTGGAAATATCTGGAACATCTTCGATAATGTAGAGGATGAAGGCGCAAAATTCAATGGCTTAAAAAGTCTTCAAGATACAGGGATTGGTTCCGGACTTGGCTTGCGTTATGACTTCGACTTTTTTGTATTTCGATTTGACGTAGGATTTAAGACCTACAATCCGGCATTACCTACTGGAGATCGATGGTTCAAAGAATACAATTTTGCTAATGCTGTGTACAACATCGGTATTAATTATCCTTTCTAAAGAGCGTATCGGTACGCAAACGATGTCGTTATATACTAGCCTTGTGAGCAGCTCTTGCCCTAATTTTTCCTATTTTTACATATCTAAAATGTAAAATAATTATGGGGTACCAGATAAAACCAGGAGTAGCGACAGGTCGTGAAGTTCAAGAAATTTTTAACTACGCAAAGGAAAAAGGGTTTGCCATTCCTGCGGTAAATGTCATTGGTTCTAATAGCACCAATGTGGTACTGGAGACAGCTGCAGCGCTCAATGCTCCTGTAATTATTCAGTTTAGTAATGGTGGTGGACAGTTTAATGCCGGTAAAGGACTTTCAAATGAAGGACAAACAGCGGCGATTGCAGGTTCAGTAGCAGGTGCAATGCACGTGCATGAAATGGCAAAAGCCTATGGAGCCACTGTGATTTTACATACAGATCACTGCGCAAAAAAACTACTTCCTTGGATCGATGGGCTATTAGACGCTAGTGAAACGTACTACAAAGCGACAGGAAAATCTTTATATAGTTCCCACATGATTGACTTAAGTGAAGAGCCTATCGAAGAGAATATAGCCATTTGCAAAAGCTACCTAGAGCGTATGAGCAAAATGGACATGACCCTAGAAATAGAATTAGGGATTACAGGTGGAGAAGAAGATGGTGTAGACAATACAGACGTAGACGATTCCAAATTATATACACAACCAGAAGAAGTTGCATATGCTTATGAAGAACTTCTTAAAGTGAGTGATCAGTTTACGATTGCTGCTGCTTTTGGTAATGTTCATGGCGTGTATAAACCTGGAAATGTTAAGCTGACTCCAAAAATATTAAAGAATTCTCAAGAACACATTTCTGAAAAATACGGAGTTCCACACAACACTATTGATTTTGTTTTCCATGGCGGAAGTGGATCGACGGTTGAAGAAATTCGTGAGGCAATTGGTTATGGTGTGATTAAAATGAATATTGATACAGATCTTCAGTATGCTTTTGCTGAAGGGATTCGCGATTACTTTGGTACCAATCTAGAGTATTTGAAAGCTCAAATTGGAAACCCAGAAGGTGCCGATGTACCTAACAAAAAATATTACGATCCACGTGTTTGGTTACGCAAAGGAGAAGGTACGATGCGTGCGCGTTTAGAAAAAGCCTTTGAAGATTTGAATAATGTCAATACGTTGTAGTATTTTCGCACTTACTTTAGAGGTGTATCATTTTGCTTTCGCGAAAGCACACACCTCAAAGTAAAAGGCTTAAAAACTAACGTAACCCAACTCCAACTATGGCTTGGTTTAAACGAAAAGATAAGGGAATTCATACCCCTACCGAAGAGAAAAAAGACACACCGAAAGGACTGTGGTATAAGTCTCCAACTGGTAAAGTTATTGATACAGAAGAGCTTGAAAAAAACTTTTACGTCAGTCCAGAAGATGGATATCACGTACGTATTGGTAGTCATGAGTACTTTGAAATACTTTTTGACAATAACGAGTTCACAGAATTAGACAAGAATCTTACTTCTAAAGATCCTCTGAAGTTTGAGGATAAAAAGAAGTACGTAGATCGTCTTAAAGAGGCCCAAGAACGCACGGGATTGAAAGACGCAGTACGAACTGCTGTTGGAAAATCTGCTGGTGAAGACTTGGTAATCGCTTGTATGGACTTTCGCTTCATTGGAGGCTCTATGGGAAGTGTTGTTGGTGAGAAAATTGCCCGTGCAGCTGACCATGCTCTAAAAAACAAGATTCCGTTTATGATCATCTCTAAATCTGGAGGTGCTCGTATGATGGAAGCTGCGTTATCCTTGATGCAACTAGCTAAAACTTCGTCGAAGTTGGCACAACTCGCCGACGCTGGGATTCCATATATTTCATTATGTACAGATCCAACAACAGGTGGCACCACTGCTTCTTTTGCGATGTTAGGAGATATCAATATTTCAGAACCTGGAGCATTGATCGCATTTGCCGGTCCTCGAGTAGTACGAGATACGACTGGAAAGGAATTACCTGATGGTTTTCAAACCGCCGAATTCTTACAAGAACATGGCTTTTTGGATTTCATTACACCAAGGCACCAACTCAAAGGCAAACTGAATCTCTATTTAGATCTGATCCTAAACCGTCCCGTAAGAGCCGTTAGTTAAGGATTCCAGCTATATATAGCATAAAAAAAATGCGAGCCAATAGCTCGCATTTTTTATGCTATATAATTGTTGCTTGAAGTATTACCTCTTCCTATCTATTACATAAGACACCATCAACTCCAAGGAGTCTCTATATACGGACTTTGGGAAGGTATGCAGCATCGTTAGCGCCTCTTGCTGGAGGCTTTTCATTTTGGCCTCGGCGTATTCCAATCCACCCTTTTCTTTTACAAAAGCAATCACTTCTTTTACACGTTTCTTATCGTGATGATGGTTTTTAATACTATTAATAAGCCATCTTTTTTCTTTAGTTGATGCCGTATTGAGCACATGAATTAAAGGAAGTGTCATTTTTTGCTCTTTAATATCAATCCCAGTGGGTTTTCCAATTTTCTGATCCCCATAATCAAAGAGATCATCTTTGATTTGAAAGGCCATTCCTATAAGCTCGCCAAATTTACGCATAGGCTCTACAGCTTCAGTCGCATGAACGGCACAAGCTCCGAGACTACAACAGGCGGCGATTAGTGTCGCTGTTTTTTGGCGTATAATTTCATAATAGATATCTTCCGTGATATCGAGCTTCCTCGCTTTCTCGATTTGAAGTAATTCACCCTCACTCATTTCGCGTACCGCAACAGAAATGATTTGCAGCAAATCAAAATCGCCATTATCGATCGAAAGCAGTAGGCCTTTTGACAGGAGAAAATCGCCAACCAGCACTGCAATTTTGTTCTTCCAGAGGGCATTGAGAGAGAAGAAACCTCGTCGTTGATTACTATCGTCAACCACATCATCGTGAACCAAGGTTGCAGTATGAATAAGTTCGATCACAGAGGCACCACGATAGGTGCGATCATTGACTTCGCCTTGTCCAAACATTTTTGCCACAAGAAACACAAACATAGGTCGCATTTGCTTGCCTTTTCGGTTTACGATGTAATGGGTGATCCGATTGAGCAAAGCGACCTTAGAGCGCATAGAAAGGGCAAACTTTTCTTCAAAAAGTTCCATTTCATAGGCAATAGGTTCTTTGATTTGAGCAACGATTTTCATAGAAGGGCAAAGATACACATAAACGGTATTCTAGGGAAGTCGTGTATTTATTACAATGAGAATGTTAATTTATTATGAAGTCTTGCAATTAATGGTTAACTTTAGTGCTTGTAAAAAACCTAATTCAATTTAAAAAACAATACATGATGAAAAAAATTACTCTTATTGCTGCTTTATTTGCAGCCTTTTCTATGAACGCACAATTATTTTCTGAAGACTTTTCTTCTGGCTTTACAGATGACACTGTCTTTTCGCAGTGGGACAACACAGATGTAGATGGTGATACAGAATCATGGGAATATGCCGATGTTGTTGGAAGTCCCGTTGAGACATCTATCTTAGATGGTCTTGTTGCAGATTCTGATTCATGGGAAAGTGGAAACGGTAATAGCCCAATGACTCCTGACAACTTTCTAGTTACTAAAGATCCTATCGATCTTACTGGAGTTTCTAATGGTGAAATGACATTCAGTTTTGGAACATACCAAAATGCTGGAACTTTCTTAGAAGATCGTTTAGCAGTATATGTGTCTACTTCTAATGATCCAGCTACTATCTCAGGCGAAACAGCTGTATTTGATGATCAAATTGGAAACGTAACACCTGCTGATGATGGCGGAGCAAATTCTGCTATAGAAATTACTATAGACTTATCTTCATATGCTGGTCAATCAGTATATTTAGCGTTTAGACATTATGATACTTTTGATCACAACTCTGTACTTATTGACGATGTTATTGTTGATGGTACTTTAGGAGTAAATGATTTTAATGCAATCACTTTCAACCACTACTACTTAGCTGATAGCAGTGATTTAAAATTGAACGCTTCTACTGAAATGCAGAATATTCAAATCTTCAGCATCTTAGGACAAGAGGTAGTAAATAGAAACTTAACTGGTTCTGATGCTACAATCAACCTTGCAAACCTTACTGACGGTGTTTACATCGCACGTGTAAATGTTCAAGGACAAACTGAAACTTTCAAAATTATCAAGAGATAATTTTAGAATTTCATACTATAAGAAAAGCGACCTTCGGGTCGCTTTTCTTGTTTTTAAAATCGATGCTATCCTCTACCTATTAAAAAAGACTCAGCTTTACCCCTTCGACAAGCTCAGGGTGACAATAGATAACACAAATGGAGACTTGGGAGAATCTATCAAGGCTCAATTCCTACTGCCTATTGCTTATTTGCCAACTGCCCACAAGCAGCGTCTATATCCTTTCCTCGAGAACGTCTTACCGTAACCGTTACGCGATGCGCTTCGAGTACCGATACATACAGATCGATAGCCTCAGGTGCAGCCTGTTGGAATTGCCCATCATCAATAGGATTATACTCAATTAGATTTACTTTACTAGGGACTGCTTTACAAAAGTCTAGTAAGGCGTCAATATCCTTTCTGCGGTCATTGATTCCTCCCCAAACGATATATTCATAGGTAATGGCTTTCCCTGTTTTCTCATACCAATAAATCAATGCCTCTTTCAAGTCTTTCAAAGGCATTTGCTCATTAAAGGGCATAATTTCTGTACGCACTTCATCCAGGGCAGAATGCAAAGAGACTGCAAGGTTAAAACGCACATCCTCATCGGCCATCTTTTTGATAATCTTAGGGACTCCAGACGTAGACACTGTTATTCTTTTTGGAGACATGCCTAGGCCTTCCGGAGAGGTGATCTTATCGATAGCCTTAATCACATTATTATAATTCATCAGAGGCTCTCCCATTCCCATAAATACAATATTAGACAAAGGTTTGTCAAAATAGAGTTTACTTTGTTGATCTATCAATACGACTTGATCCACAATCTCATCAGGATTAAGGTTTCGCATTCTTTTAAGCCTTGAAGTGGCACAAAACTTACAATTCAAACTACATCCCACTTGAGACGACACACAAGCCGTTGTACGCGAAGCCGTAGGTATTAGAACAGATTCTACCGTAAGACCATCATGCAGCTTTACCGCATTTTTAATCGTACCGTCACTACTGCGTTGCATTAGATCCACTTTAATGTGATTGATAACAAAATGTATATCCATGAGCTCACGTGTTTCCAATGAAATATTGGTCATATCGGCAAAGCTATGTGCGCCTTTCTGCCACAACCATTCATACACTTGGTTTCCTCGAAATGCCTTATCTCCTTCTTGAACAAAGAAATCTCTCAGTTCATCTTTGGATAATGCACGAATATCTTTTTTTGAATTTTTCACGGTACAAAGGTAGTATTTATGTAGGACGCTTTCGCGAAAGCGTGCACAAAAAACCCCAATCAAAGGATCAGGGTTTCTTACTATTATATATAGGCATTGGATTAGATGATCAACATCGCATCTCCATAAGAATAGAATTGGTATCCTTCTTTGATCGCTTCATCATACGCACGTTTTACAAAATCATGCCCTGCAAAAGCAGAAACCATCATCAACAAGGTTGACTTTGGTGTATGAAAATTCGTAATCATACAATTGGCGATACTAAAATCATAGGGAGGGAAGATAAATTTGTTCGTCCATCCTCCAAATTCATTCAAAGTATTTGCCGAAGAAACTGAACTCTCTAATGCACGCATTACTGTAGTCCCGACCGCACAAATACGACGTTTTTCAATAAGTGCGTTGTTGATAGTAGCTACGGCCTCTTCACGC